>JABFXK010000088.1 GCA_013361785.1 Sphingomonas sp. | reverse complement strand
AGCCGAAGCGCAGGCCGAAGCCGTGACGGAGTAAGGCTGATGTCGAAGATCAAGATCACGCAGACGGGCTCCCCCATCCGCCGCGACAAGACGCAGCGGGCGACGCTCGTCGGCCTCGGCCTGAACAAGCTCGGCCGCACCGTGGAAGTGGAGGGCACGCCCGACGTGCTCGGCCAGGTCCGCAAGGTGCAGCACCTGCTGAAGGTCGAAGAGGCCGCCTAACAATCCGCTCCCGCTCGGGAGCTGCGCGACAAAAGCGAAAGCGAGTGCAACGATGAAACTGAACGATCTCAGGGATAACAAGGGCGCGCGTCAGAGCCGCGTCCGCGTCGGCCGCGGCATCGGCTCGGGGCTCGGCAAGACCGCCGGCCGCGGTCAGAAGGGCGCCAAGTCGCGCTCGGGCGTCAGCATCGCCGGCTTCGAGGGCGGCCAGATGCCGCTCCACATGCGGCTGCCGAAGCGCGGCTTCAACAACATCTTCGCCCGCGACTATGCCGAGGTGAACATCGGCGCGGTGCAGAAGGCGATCGACGCCGGCAAGCTCGAGAGCAAGGCCACGCTCGACCACGACGCACTCAAGGCCGCCGGCCTCGCGCGCGGCGGTAAGGACGGCGTGCGCCTGCTCGGCAAGGGCGAATTGAAGGCGAAGCTCGCGTTCAAGGTCGCCGGCGTGTCGAAGGGTGCGCGCGAAGCGGTGGAGAAGGCCGGCGGTTCGATCGAGCTGATCGAACGCAAGAACCCGGCCGAGCTGGCCGCCGCGAAGAAGGGCTCGCGCAAGGCCGCTGCGAAGGCGGAGGCTTAAGCGTCGTCGGGAGCGTTGCGTCGCTCCTCGCAATGACGGCAATGCGGCTTATATGAGCCGCACCGCTTAGAGGAATCGTACCGAATGGCATCCGCAGCCGAACATCTGGCCTCGAGCATCACGCTCGCGAACTTCCAGAAGGCGACCGAGCTCAAGAAGCGCCTCTGGTTCACGATCGGCGCGCTGATCCTGTTCCGGCTGCTGTCGTTCGTGCCCGTCCCGGGTATCGACCCGGCCGCGATGGCCGCGCTCTACCAGACCCAGAGCGGCGGAATTCTCGACGTGTTCAATACCTTCTCGGGCGGTGCGCTTCAGCGCTTCTCGATCGTCGCGCTCGGAGTCATGCCGTACATCACCGCGTCGATCGTGGTTCAGCTCGGCGCGACCCTCTACGGACCGTGGCAAGCGCTCCGGAAAGAGGGCGAGACCGGGCGCAAGAAGCTCAACCAGTATACGCGCTACCTCACCGTCGCGATCACGCTCGTGCAGGGCTATCTCGCGGTGAAGGGACTCGAATCCCAATCGGTCAAGCAGAGCATCCAGGCGGTCGTCATGCCCGGCTTCCTGTTCGAGATCGCCGGCACAGTGAGCCTTGTCGGCGGCACGCTCTTCCTGATGTGGATCGGCGAGCAGATCACCAGCCGCGGAATCGGCAACGGCGTCTCGCTGATCATCATGGCCGGAATCATCGCGCGCCTTCCGCAGGCGATCGGTCAGCTGCTCGAAGGCGGCCGGACCGGATCGCTGAGCGGCATGCTGGTGGTCGGGATCGTCGTGCTGACGATCGTCCTCGTCCTGTTCATCTGCTTCATGGAGCGCGCCCAACGGCGAGTGCTGATCCAATATCCGAAGCGGCAAACCGTGCGGGGGATGCAGCAGGAGCGCTCGCACCTTCCGATCAAGCTCAACACCGCCGGCGTCATTCCGCCGATCTTCGCCTCGTCGCTGCTGCTGATGCCGCTGACCGTGCTGCAGTGGGCCGGCAACCGCACGACGGCCGAGAGCGGCGCAAGCGACTGGCTGATCACGGTCAGCACCTTCCTTCAGCCGCATGCGCCTGCCTACATGGCGCTCTACGCGCTCGGCATCGCCTTCTTCACCTTCTTCTACACGGCGGTGCAGTTCAACAGCGAGGAGACCGCCGACAATCTGAAGCGCCACGGCGGCTTCATCCCCGGCATTCGCCCGGGTAAGGCGACAGAGGAATATTTCGACTATCTCCTCAACCGGATCACGGTCGTCGGTGCGGCCTATCTCGTGCTGATCTGCCTCATCCCCCAGATCCTCTCGGCTCAGGCGGGGCTCAACATCCAGCTCGGCGGCACCAGTCTGCTGATCGTCGTCAACGTGACGATGGACACCGTCAGCCAGATCCAGAGCCACCTGATCGCCCACCAGTACGGCGACTTGATCAAGAAGGCGAAGCTCAAGACCACGCCGCGGCGGCGTTAGCCCGAACGGCGGTCAGGGGAGAGCGCCGGACATGCTGAACATCATCCTTCTCGGCCCTCCGGGTGCGGGCAAGGGCACGCAAGCCGCGCGGCTTCAGGCGGAGCGCGGGATGATCCAGCTGTCGACCGGCGACATGCTCCGCGAGGCGGTCGCGGCGGGCACGCCCGTCGGGCTCAAGGCGAAGGCGATCATGGAGCGCGGAGAGCTGGTCAGCGACGCGATCGTCAGCGCGCTCATTGGCGAGCGTTTGGACGCAGCCGCGGATCAGGGCGCGATCTTCGACGGCTTTCCCCGCACCAAGGCCCAGGCCGAAGCGCTCGACCTGCTCCTGACCGAACGCGGCCGGCGCCTCGACCATGTGATCGAGCTCGTCGTCGACGAGGATGAGCTGGTGAAAAGGATCGTCGGTCGCTTCAGCTGCGCGAGATGCGGCACCGGCTATCACGACACCTTCCGGCCGACCAAAGTGGCCGGCGTGTGCGACGTCTGTGGATCGACCGAGTTCAAGCGCCGCAAGGACGACAACGAAGCGACGGTGCGCACGCGCATGGCCGAATATCGCGCCAAGACGCAGCCGATCCTGCCCTTCTACGAAGCGCGTGGGCTGGTCAGGCGAGTCGACGGAATGGCGGCCATCGAGACCGTCGCGGCCGAAATCGACGCCATTCTCGACGGGACCGTCTAAGCCCGCTCCAGCGACACGAAGCGGAAGGGCAGGTCGCCTTCCGGATGCTCCTCCCGGAAAGTCTCGCGCCAGTCGCCGCTGCTCCGCGGATCGTCGATGACCGTGTCGCCCGGCACATCCGCGAGCACTTCCGTTAGCTCGACTCGGTCGGCGAGCGGAAGGAACAGCCTGAACAGGTCCGCGCCGCCGATCACCGACAGCTCCTCTCCGTTCGACAGCGTAAGCGCTTCGTCGGCATCATGCGCCACTTCCGCCCCAGCGGCTTGCCACGAAAGATCGCGCGTGAGCACGATATGCCTCCGCCCCGGCAGCAGCCCTGGCAGGCTCTCGAACGTCTTTCGGCCCATCACCATCGCGCTGCCCATCGTCAGCGCCTTGAACCGCTTGAGGTCGGCGGAAATGTGCCACGGCAGCTTGCCATCGCGGCCGATTACGCCGTTCTGCGCGCGGGCGATGACGATGGTGATCGGCGGCTTGTCCATGCGGCTGCTTTGACGCGCGCCGCAGCCCATGCCAAGCGCCGCCTCATGACCGACGCCGAAGCCCAGCTGATCGAGGCGGCGCGCGAGCGCCTCGGCGCCAGGGCGGTGGTCACCGACGTCCAAGAGATCGAACCCTGGGTCACCGACTGGCGGGGCCGCGTGCACGGCGCCGCGCCCGCGATCCTCGCGCCCGCATCGACCGACGAAGTTGCCGAGATCGTGCGCCTCGCCGCGGAGCACCGCGTCCCGCTCGTTCCGCAGGGCGGCAACACCGGCATGGCGGCCGGCGCCACTCCACCCGCGGACGGCTCCGCGCTCCTCCTCTCCCTGCGCCGCATGAACCGGATCCGCTCGATCAGCGCCGACAACCGCCTCGCGGTCGCCGAAGCCGGCGTGATCCTCGCGACCCTCCACGACGCCGCGCACGAGATCGGCATGCGCTTCCCGCTGACCCTCGGCGCGCGCGGCAGCTGCACCGTCGGCGGGCTCAGCTCGACCAACGCCGGCGGCACGCAGGTGCTGAAGTTCGGCACCATGCGCTCGCTGATCGCGGGCGTCGAAGCGGTGCTCCCCGACGGCTCGATCCACAACGGCCTCTCCGGCCTCAAGAAGGCCAATCGCGGCTACAGCCTGGACCAGCTGCTGATCGGCGCCGAAGGCACGCTCGGCGTCATTACCGCCGTCGCGCTTCGGCTCGTCCCCGCCATCGCCGCGCGCGCCGTCGCCTGGGCCGGCGTCGAAAGCCCGAGCAAGGCGCTCGACCTGCTCCGCTTCCTCGAAGCGCGCACGACCAGCGTGGAAGGGTTCGAGCTGGTGCCCGAGGACTCGCTCCAGCTGGTGCTGAAGCACATCCCCGGCACCCGCGCACCGCTCGGCGGCGATCACGCATGGGACGTGCTGGTCGAAGCCACGACCGCCGACCCGGAACACGACATCTCCGCCGAGCTCGAGCGCCTGCTCGGCGACGCGCTGGAGCAGGGCATCATCGCCGACGCAGCGCTCGCCTCGAACGAGGGGCAGGCCGAGGCCTTCTGGAAGCTCCGCGACAGTATTTCCGAAGCCGAGCGCGCCGAGGGCCAGACGCTCGCCCACGACGTCTCCGTGCCCGTCGCCGACATGCCGCGCTTCATCGTTGACGCGTCGGCCGAGGTCGAGCGGCGCTTCCCCGGCGTCATCGCCAGCGGCTTCGGGCATCTCGGCGCCGGCAACAGCCACTGCCACGGCCGCGCCGGAAGCCACGCCGCGCCCGACTGGTACGACAGCGAGGGCGAGGCGATCACCCGCTTCGTCGACGACCTCGTCACCGCCGCCCACGGCTCGATCTCCGCCGAGCACGGCATCGGGCAGCTGAAGCGCGCCGAGTTCGCCCGCCTCGCGCCGCCCGGCCGGATCCATGCGCTCCGCGCTATCAAGCAGGCACTCGACCCGCTCGGAATCATGAACCCCGGGAAGCTCGTCCCCTAGCGAATGCCAGGCGCCGGCACCGGGATCGACAGCGGCCCCTTCTTGTCGCGCAAATAAGTGATCAGCAGCCGTGCCGTCTCGGTGCCGTCGTTGTACGCGCGATGCGGCGTGTTCGGGTCGATCACGAACGTCTCCCCCTGTGCGACATGGCGGATCGGGCCGCCCGCGATCTGCAGGTTCACCGCGCCCGAAAGCACGTAGCTGATCTCCGTCCCGTGATGGATGTGCCAGCCGACCTTCTGGCCGGGCGCGATGTCGTGCTCGACGACATTCACCTCCATGTTCCTGGCGTTCTTCGGAACGTCGACGTGAATGTCGGGCGGATCGGCGAGCGCCGGGCTGGCGATGAGCGCAAGGGCAAATAGGATCGGGCGCATGGGCAACCTTTCACAACTGGCGCGCCCGGCAGGATTCGAACCTGCGACCTCAAGCTTAGAAGTCTCGTGCTCTATCCAGCTGAGCTACGGGCGCGTGCAGGAGAGAAGTAACCGGAAACGGCGGTCAGTGGGTCAAAAAAATGGAAACGGCGCCAGTGTTGCGAACATTAGACAGCATCGGCATGATCTGCTCCGCTCGGGTGGATGGGATGCATGCCTCAGCGGACGATGGCCGGATTAGTATTGGTTGCGCTTTGCGCGGCATGCGGAGCGAAGTCGGCCAATTTCGACTGGGGCAAATACCAGCCTCCTGATTGGCATAAATATCAGGCACGTGACGTTAAAGCAGGTGCCGGGATTTATCCTCCTACCGGCGCGGTCCGCGAGCAGGATGCTGGGCGGGTCACATTCGCTGATCTAAAGAGTGAGAGCGATCAAAGCCTCGCTCGACGGCTCCTCGGTGCCGCGGGGCAGCGCATTGCCTACATCGATCGCCACCGGGATCGCTGGCGTTATTACCGGAGTGACAATGAGCCAGCGGAGTCCATCGATCTTTACACGCATCCTGATGCACTTGGCTCGCAATACGGCCTCTGCGGAACCGAGAAGTACACGATCAATTTCGACGACTCCGGACATATTTCCACAGTTTCGGTCGCGGAGCGTTATGGCGTCGAGGGCGCCATCTTTCAAAAGCCGGATTTCGATTGGAACTACTATTACAATGTGATGTGCAAATCCGTGCCGGCTTCGCACGCTCCGTCGTATTTTCCTGCCTCCGACAGCATCACGGCACAGGACCTGGCGATGCTCCTCATCCCTACGATCGAATTGGCGCATAGTTCTGGGTCGCTGCCTTACCGGCTGACCTGCCGCGGATTTAAGCAGCGATGCAGAGGGGATATCCGAAATTATCTGGGTGACCTCCGTCTCGAGGACATTGACAGTTTCAACCTGAGCAACTGTCCGCTGCCGGGTGGCCCGCAGGCGGTGTGCTTCACGATCGAGACAGGCGAAGGCCGCCTCGGTCCCTTTCCAAAGACGATCACAGTGAAGGGCTCGACGTACATGAACAACGTGCGAGTTGATTCTGTGGATGTCGATGAAGGATTCACCGTCAGCTAGCCCGCACATTCCACTCAAAGCTTACAGCAACCTGCCGCAGCTCATCGTCCCCAATTGACCCACAGTGGAACCGCGCTAGCGTCGCCCGCATGAAAGCCGAAGGGGAGGGGCTGCGGCAGGTCGAGGCGCGAAACCTGCGTGGCGCGCACTTCCGCTATTTCGATTTCGTCCTCGTCGCCTTCGTCGTCGTCATCCTGCTGTCGAACGTGATCGGCGCGGAGAAGCGGTCGTTCGTCACGCTGCCTGGCATCGGCGCTTGGCCCTTCGGCGCCGGGATCCTCTTCTTCCCGATCTCCTATCTGATCGATGACATATTGACCGAAGTGTACGGCTACGCCCGCGCGCGCCGCGCGATCTGGTGCGGCTTCGTCGCGCTCGCCTTCGTGGCGCTGATGGAATGGACCGTCGTTCACCTGCCGGTCGCGCCCGGCTGGACCGGACAGGACGCGTACGAGCGCGTGTTCGGTTCCGACTGGCGGATCATCCTCGCCTCGATGACCGCCTTCTTCGTCGGCGACTTCGTCGAGTCCATGACGATGGCCAAGCTCAAGATCTGGAGCCAGGGCCGGCACCTGTGGATGCGCTTCTGGGGCAGCACCATCGTCGGCGAAGGCATCGACAGCCTGATCTTCTATCCGATCGCGTTCGTCGGAATGGCGGACTGGCCCGCCGACACGATCATGCAGGTGATGCTCAGTCAGTTCATCCTGAAGGTCAACTGGGAGGTGCTCCTGACGCCTGTCACCTACGCCGTCGTCGGCTGGCTCAAGCGCAAGGAAGGCGTTGACGTCTACGACGTAGGCACGAACTTCACGCCCTTCGCGACGGGCGTTTGACGCTCAGGCGTTCACCGTCTCCAGCAGCCCCTCGAACAGCCGCCGTCCGTCCGTGCCGCCGTGCGCCGGTTCGACCACCCGCTCCGGGTGCGGCATCAGGCCGAGCACGTTGCCGGCGTCGTTGAGAATGCCCGCGATGTTCCGCGCCGATCCGTTGACGCCGTCGAGATAGCGGAAGGCCACGCGTCCTTCGCCCTCGATCCGGTCGAGCGTCGCCTCGTCCGCCTGGTAATTGCCGTCATGGTGAGCGACGGGGAACAGCACGTCCTCGCCGCTGTCATATTGCGACGTGAACAGGCTCTGGCTGTTCTCGACCTTCAGCCGCACCGGCCGGCAGACGAAGCTCAGCCCCGCGTTGCGCATCAGCGCGCCCGGCAGGAGCCCCGCTTCGGTCAGCACCTGGAAGCCGTTGCAGATGCCGATCACCGGCACCCCCCGCGCCGCCGCATCCGTCACCGCGCGCATCACGGGCGACCGCGCGGCCATCGCGCCCGAGCGGAGGTAATCGCCGTAGGAGAAGCCGCCCGGAATGCCGATGAAGTCGGTGCCGTCGGGAAGCTCGGCCTCGCGGTGCCACACCATCGCCGGCTTGCGCCCGGTCACCAGCTCCAGCGCGACGGCAAGGTCGCGGTCGCAGTTCGATCCAGGGAAGACGATGACGGCGCTTTTCATGTGCTCAGCTCATAACCGCCAAATATGCGGGAAACGTGGCAGCTCAGGCGTCCTGCAGGCGCTCGATCCGGAAATTCTCGATCACCGTGTTGGCGAGCAACTTGCGGCACATGTCCTCGATCTCGGAATCGCTGGTCGCGTCGGCAAGGTCGAGCTCGATTAGCTTGCCGGCGCGCACATCGTTGACTCCGGAAAATCCGAGGCCCTCCAGCGCATGGTGGATGGCCTTGCCCTGGGGATCGAGGACCCCGGGCTTGAGGGTGATGAAGACTCGCGCTTTCATGGCTTCCCTATGGCTGCCGGGCTGCGCAGGGACAAGCCCGCCCCGACTTGCAACCATGTCAGCAGCGACGTAGCGGCTGCGGCGGAGACGCGACATGGAAGACGTGATGGACAAGGCGACGACCGGCCCAATCTCGACCCGCAAGCATGGTGACGTGCTGATCGTCCTGTCGAACAACCCGCCCGTGAACGCGCTTTCGACTCCGGTGCGCCAGGGCCTGGTCGACGCGATCGCCGAAGCGGAGGCGGATGAGAGCGTCAAGGCGGTGGTCATCGCCTGCGAGGGCCAGACCTTTTTCGCCGGCGCCGACATCACCGAATTCGGCAAGCCGCCGATGCAGCCCTGGCTTCCGGTGGTCGTGGACACGATCGAGAATTGCTCGAAGCCGGTGGTCGCCGCGATTCACGGCACCGCGCTCGGCGGCGGCCTCGAAGTCGCGCTCGCCTGCCATTACCGCGTTGCCGACAAGTCGGCGAAGCTCGGCACGCCCGAAGTGAAGCTTGGCCTTCTCCCGGGCGCGGGCGGCACCCAGCGGCTCCCGCGCGTCGCTGGCGTGAAGAAGGCGCTCCAGATGTGCGCGACCGGCAATCCCATCGGCGCAAAGGAAGCCTTCGACTGCGGCCTCGTCGACCGGATTGTCGAAGGCGAGCTGATCCCGCACGCCGTCGGTTTCGCCGAAGAGGTCCGTGACGTGCGCCCGCTCGCCAAATCCTCGGAGCGGCAGGACCGCATGGCGGACCTCGACCGGAACGTGTTCGACGAGTTCAGGAAAGAGAATGCGAAGCGCTTCCGCGGCTTCGAGGCGCCGCTCAAGAATATCGAGGCGGTCCGCGTAGCCACGCAGAAGCCATACGGGGAAGGAGTCATCGAGGAGCGCAAGCTGTTCATGGAGCTGATGGGCGGCGAGCAGTCCGCCGCGCAGCGCTATTTCTTCTTCGCCGAGCGCAAGGCCAACAAGATCGAGGGCCTGCCCGAGGGCACGGAGCCGCGTCCGATCCGCAAGGTCGGCGTGATCGGCGCCGGCACGATGGGCGGCGGCATTTCGATGAACTTCCTCAGCGCCGGAATCCCCGTAACGATCATCGAGATGAGCCAGGAGGCGCTCGACCGCGGCACCGGTCTGATGCGCAGGAATTACGAAGCCAGCGCCGCCAAGGGCAAGCTCACGCCCGAGCAGGTCGAAAACGCGATGGGCTACCTCCAACCCACGCTCGACTTCGCCGCGCTCGCCGACTGCGACCTCATCATCGAGGCGGTGTACGAGAATATGGACGTGAAGAAGGAGGTGTTCGGCCGCCTCGACAAGATCGCCAAGCCGGGCGCGATCCTCGCCTCCAACACCTCCTACCTCAACGTCAACGAGATCGCGGCGAGCATCTCGAGGCCCGAGGACGTGCTCGGCATGCACTTCTTCTCGCCCGCGAACATCATGAAATTGCTCGAGGTCGTCTGCGGCGACAGGACCGCGCCCGACGCGCTGCTGACCGCGATGACGCTCGGCAAGAAGATACGGAAGGTGCCGGTCGTCGCGGGCGTCTGCCACGGCTTCATCGGCAACCGCATGTTGATGCCGCGCCAGATCGAAGCGACCAAGCTGCTCCTCGAAGGCGCAACCCCCGAACAGGTCGATCGGGTCCATGTTGAGTTCGGGATGCCGATGGGCCCGTTCCAGATGGCCGATCTCGCGGGAGTTGACATCGGCTGGCACCGCGACCCGAAACGCATCGAGACGATCCGCGACGCGCTCTGCGCGATCGATCGCTGGGGCCAGAAGAAGGGCGCCGGCTTCTACGATTATGACGAGAAGCGCCGCCCGACGCCGTCGCCCGTCGTCCAGCAGATCATCGAGGATTTCGCGAAGAAGCAGGGCGTCGAGCGCCGCGACATCAGCGACGAGGAGATCGTCGAGCGCACGCTCTACACGATGGTCAACGAGGGCGCGAAGATCCTCGAGGAGCATGTCGCCCAGCGCGCGTCCGACATCGATGTCGTCTGGGTCTACGGCTACGGCTGGCCCGTCTATCGCGGCGGCCCGATGTTTTGGGCGGACAGCGTCGGCTTGCCGAAGATCGTCGAGGGCCTGAAGCGCCAGGAAGAGCGAATGAAGCCCGATTTCAGCTTCTCCAGGCTGCTGCTGGACAAGGCGGAAAAAGGGGAGAAGTTTACGCGCTGAATATCGCGGAGTGTGTCCATGCCCGTAGGCTTGTTTGTCGCGTTGGCGCTTGCGGCGGCACCGGTCCAGGCGGGTACTCAGGGTCAGCCGCACAGCGTGCCCGTTGATCCGCTCACCGCTCGCATCGACGTCAGCGATCTCCAGCGCTTCGCCGCACTGTGGAAGAAAACCGGCGGCCACCCGACCGCCGCTCAGATTGACTCCGAATATATCCAGGGTGGGGGCGAGGGCGTCAGGCTCTTCACTCCCGGCCGCATCGAAAATGGCGCCAACATGGCGCGGGAGATCGCGGCGCATCCCGACTGGTATCACCAGGCGCTCGACCGGTGCCTACCGTGGGTTGCCGAGAATAACGCTCAGCTTCGATCGATCTATCTCGGTTGGCACGGACTCCTGCCCGATCAGCCGCTGCCCAAAATCTATGTCGTGATTGGCGGGGGCAACTCGGGAGGAATGGCGCACGGCCGCGCACAGATCATCGGCCTCGAGGTCCTGTGCCGCAATGCCGCGACACGCGCGGAATTCGCGGACGCGCTGCGCAATATTTTCGCCCATGAGACGGCCCACACCTTTCAGGGAGACGTCGACCACTCGCCGACCGCGTTGAAGGAGCCTTTGCTCGCCGAGATTTGGCGGAAGGCGGGGCCGAATATGTCGCGAGCATCGTCACCGGCAGTTCTCGGACTTCTCCGAAAATTGATTTCGGTGCAGCGCACGAGGCGGAGATCTGGCGCCAGTTCGTCAAGGATCGGGCGATCGCGAACGGCAATTTCGATCCGAGTAAAGGCGGTTTCGGGGGCGCGGGCCGCGAAGCTTTCGGACACTGGCTCTACAATGGCGGCGGCGGCGCCTTGCCTGGCTGGACTTCGGACATGGGCTATTGGCTCGGGATGCAAATCTCCAAAGCTTATGTCGAACGTTCGACCGACCCGCACGCCGCAATCCGCGAGCTGCTCGCGCTACAGGATCCGGCCGAAATCCTACGCAAGAGCCATTACGCGGACAAGTTCACCGAGCGATAGCGCGGGGCTCTTCCGGAAGCAGGCTGAGCATCGCCAGCGCCACGGCGGCGACTCCCGCGCTGGTCAGGAACGTCGCGGACGCGCCCTGGCGATCCCACAGCCAGCCTGCGCCGAGGCTCGCGAGCAGAGTCCCGATGCCGGTCACGAAATAGAACGCGCCGAAGCTCGTCGCCCGCAGCTTGTCGGGTGCGCTGTCGGCGATCATGCGCGAGAAGATTCCCTGCGTCAGCGCCATGTGCGCGCCCCAGAGCGCCGTGCCCAGCACCAGCCCGGCGAAGCTGTTCGTCTCTGCCAGCACGACATTGCCGGCGATCAGCACCAGGATCCCGCCGATCAGAAGCGTCCGCGGGCTCATCCGGTCGCTTAACGAGCCGGCGGGGTAAGCAAGCACGACATAGGCGAGGTTGAAGATCGCCAGCGCGATCGGCGACAGGGCTTCGCTAAGCCCGATGTCGATTCCTTTCAAAATCAGGAACGCCTCGGAAAAGCGTGCCAGCGTGAACAGGAATCCGACCTTGAGCAGCCGCTTGGTTTCGTCGCCGAGCTCGCGGAAACCGTGGAAGAAGGGCGCCTTCTTGATCGGCGCGAGATGCTGCTTCGGCTCGCGCAGCGCGAGCCACGCGAGCAGGAACGACAGCGCCGCGGGAATAATCGCGATCCAGAAGACGCGGCGGATGTCGCTCGCGAGCAGCGCCATCAGCCCGATCGCGACCAGCGGCGCGAGCAGCGCCCCGACCGTGTCCAGCGCCTGCCTCAGTCCGAACGCCCGGCCGCGGATCTCGGCCGGAGTCTCGTCGGCGATCATCGCGTCGCGCGGGCTTCCGCGAATGCCCTTGGCGATCCGGTCCGTAAAGCGCGCGAGCATCACCGTCGCCGCGCTCGTCGCCAGTGGGAATAGCGGCTTCGACAGCGCCGCAAGTCCATAGCCGCCCATGATCCACGGCTTGCGCCTCAGGCTCCGGTCCGACAGCCGCCCGGAGAAGAGCTTGGCGAAATTCGCCGTCGCTTCGGCAACCCCGTCGATCGCCCCAAGCGCGGTCGCCGGGAGCCCCAGCACCATGGTGATGAACGCCGGCAGGAGCGCGTGATAGATCTCGCTCGACAGGTCCATGAAGAGGCTGACAAAGCCGAGGACCCAGACGTTGCGGGGCAGGGGCGGGCGTGAAGCCATTGCCGCCTCATCGCGATGCGGCAAGCCGAACGCAAGTCGCGCCGGACACGCGCATCAGCAATGTTGCATCACCACTAACATTTGTTACTCTACAAGCATGATCGGGGGATCGACACCGGAAGCGCTCGCCGCTCGGTTCACGGGCGTTACGCACATGTGGGTTGCGGACGGGCCGGCACAGCGCACCGAACGCGCACGCCGCCAGCTGCTCGCCGCGATCGGCGCGAACGAGCCCGCGACGCTCAACCAGGTCGCGAAATCCGTCGGGCGCGGCGCGCCTGCTGTTAGCCGCTCGGTCGACGCGCTGGTGCGCTCCGGACTCGTCGAGCGCATGCAGGATCCCGAGCACCGCCGCCGCCTCGCGCTACGCCTGACGAAGGATGGGCGCGAACGGCTATCCAGCCGCACCGCCGGCAACGCCAACCTGCAGACCAAGCTCGAGCGCCTCGCGAACAGCGAGCTTCGCGCAGTCGAACGGGCGATCGAAATCCTCGAACGCGGCCTCTAACCGCGCCGTCGCCTAATCCTGCTTGTTCACCGTCGCCCAGGCGCGGTGCTCGGCTTCGCGGTGCGACACGCCCTTCTTCTCGTAGCTTTTCTCGATGTGGCGCGCCTTGCGCTTTTCCTTGGACGTATGCTTGCCAGGCATGAGCCAATCTCCTTCCTTGGGCCGTAAACGTCCGAACACCACCGCCGTTGCCATGCTGCATTGCAACATCGGGACCGAACGACTACATCGCGCGTTCGAAATTCCCGGGAAATTGACATGAATCTGCGCAACGTGGCGATCATCGCCCACGTCGATCACGGCAAGACGACCCTTGTCGACCAGCTGTTCCGCCAGTCCGGCACGTTCCGCGACAACCAGCGTGTCGAGGAGCGGGCGATGGACTCGAACGACCTCGAGAAGGAGCGGGGGATCACCATCCTCGCCAAGTGCACGTCGGTCGAGTGGCACGGCACTCAGACCAAGTTCGTCACCGGAAAGGCGCTCAGCCTCGGCCTCAAGCCGATCGTCGTCGTGAACAAGATCGACCGGCCAGACGCCCGGGCCGCCGAAGTGCTCGACGAGATTTTCGAGCTGTTCCTCAACCTCGACGCCAACGACGAGCAGCTCGACTTCCCGACGCTCTACGCCAGCGGTCGCGCTGGATACGCCGGCCTCAGCGATGATGTCCGCACCGGCGACCTCACGCCGCTGTTCGAGACCATCGTCAGCCACGTTCCCGCGCCGGGCCTCGACTCCTCGGCCGAGTTCAAGATGCTCGCGACCCTGCTCGACCGCGACCCGTTCCTCGGCCGTATCCTCACCGGCCGCATCGAGAGCGGCGCGATCAACGTCAACGACCCGATCCGCGCGATGGACGTCGCCGGAAACATCGTCGAGGACGGCCGAGCGACCAAGCTCTTCGCCTTCCGCGGCCTCGAGCGCGTGCCGGTCGACCACGCCGAGGCGGGCGACATCATCGCCATCGCCGGCCTCGTCGAGGCGACTGTCTCCAACACCATCGGCACGCCCGCGATTACCGAGCCGCTGCACGCGCGCGAGATCGATCCGCCGACGCTCAGCATGACTTTCGCGGTCAACGACAGCCCATTCGCCGGCAAGGACGGCGACAAGGTCCAGAGCCGGGTCATCCGCGACCGGCTGCTCCGCGAGTCCGAAGGCAATGTCGCGATCCGCGTGACCGAGAGCGGCGAGGCTTATGAGGTCGCCGGCCGCGGCGAGCTCCAGCTCGGAGTGCTCATCGAGACCCTGCGCCGCGAAGGTTTCGAGCTTTCCATCAGCCGCCCGCGCGTCCTCTACCGTGACGGTCCGAACGGACGCGAAGAACCGTACGAGACGGTGGTTATCGACGTCGACGACGAGTTCAGCGGAACGGTCATCGACAAGATGGCGATGCGCAAGGGCGAGATGACCGATATGCGCCCTTCGGGTGGGGGCAAGACTCGCCTGACCTTCTCCGCGCCGAGCCGCGGCCTCATCGGCTATCACGGCGAGTTCCTCTCGGACACTCACGGCACCGGGATCATGAACCGGCTGTTCGAGAAATACGGTCCCTACAAGGGCCCGATCGCCGGCCGCCAGAACGGAGTCCTCATCTCGATGGAGCAGGGTCCCGCGGTCGCCTACGCGCTGAACGCGCTGGAGGAGCGCGGCATCCTCTTCGTCTCGCCCGGCGAGATGCTCTACGAAGGCATGGTCATCGGCGAGAACGCCAAGCCGCAGGACCTCGAGGTCAATCCCCTGAAATCGAAGCAGCTCACCAACTTCCGCGCCAGCGGCAAGGACGAAGGCATCCGCCTCACTCCCCCGAAGCGCATGAGCCTCGAGCAGGCGATCGCCTATATCCAGGACGACGAGCTGGTCGAAGTGACGCCCAAGGCTATCCGAATCCGCAAACGCTACCTCGACCCGCACGAGCGCAAGCGCGAAGCGCGGAAGCTGGAGGCGGCCTGACTACCTCCCATTGATCTCAGGATTCCCACTCTCCGCAACGACCGGCGATTGCCCAGCCCATTGCGGCCTTGTGCAGGTGGATTGAAGACCCAGATCCACACAAGCCTCCGCAAACCATTGCAAAGTTGACGAGTGCATCATTTCCGTCGCGGCTAAAGGCGATTTCCGAGAAGGAAATTAGCGACTTCGAAAACCCTTCTTTGACAGCGGCATCAATCGATTCGCCACTCGCGATACCTTGCTCAGGATCGGCAGGCTTCCACTTCGATCCGTCAATCAGTTCAATGCCCTTTCTCTTGAACTGAACGCCGGCGAGTGACTTCCTCTGGACAGGAGCGGCTACGGAAAAGTCCAAACCCTTCGTGCAGTCTGCGAACTGGGGGTCGCTCTTCAAAGGAGGCGCGCTCAGCTCCTGGTTCACGAATTGTCGTCCTCGTTGCTTTCCGAGCCAAGAATCGAGCACCACCTCATAGATTGTCATTTCTTCCGGGCTGACAGATGAGTCCGTCACTAAAGAGCGACTGGACGCTTGCTGTCCCCAAGCAACGGTAGGGACAGAAGCAAGGCCAACGGCCAACGCAACCCAAACTCTCATCTTGACCCCCTTTGAACTCATTCACTGTGCTGCCAGTGCTAAGGAAAGCTTTCCACCCATTCCAGACGTTCGCTCCTCTGCGCAAAACCATTTTCCTACAGCACCCCTTTTGTGGCTTACCCTTGCCGATGCCTGTCCTGAGCATGTCGAAGGGGAACCGCAGCCGACTCGACTTTCCTTCAACCCCGCACCCGCCGCGCACCGGCGATCCTCACGCGCGCGCACGTCCACAGTCGCTGCGTTCGCTGCGTTTCGCGCCTCTCGCGCGTACGCGTGCGCCTGCGCGCGCGTTGGACTGTAGACTTTGTATAGTTTCGCGCTCGGCCACGCTCCGCCACGCAAGCTGGTCAAAAGCGTCAATTCCCGGAGAGCGCACCATCATCGGTCCCACAGCCGTAACGATTTCGCCGCTTCCGCGTTAACCGGCCATGCCTCGAAAGAAGCTGCTGCACATCCTGCTCGGCGCGGTGATCGCGATCGTATTCATCGTTCCGCTCGGAGTTTATTCGTTCGTCAAATCGGGCATCTACAATGTCGCGGCCGCCCACCCGCACACCAAGTTCACAGAGTGGATCACTCACGAGACGATGATCCACGCGGTGCGGCGCCACTCGGCCGGCATCCCGCTGCCCGGGTACATCGCCGGAGCGCAGGTCCTCCGCGGCTTCTGCACCTACGAGACCCACTGCGTCGCCTGCCACGGCGCCGCGGCGGTCGCCCGGGAGCAATGGGCCGCGGGGATGGAGCCGACCCCGCCCTACCTCCTCGACACCACGTCCAAATGGACTCCGCAGCAATTATTCTGGATCGCCAAGAACGGGATCAAGATGACGGGCATGCCGTCGTGGCGGGGTTCGCTGTCGGACGGGCAGATCTGGGACGTAGTCGGGTTTCTCGAAGCGATGCGCGACCTTCCGCCGCAGACCTATGTCCAGTGGCGCTCAAGGCGCATGTGCGGCGGCTTCAAGGGGCCCTGGCCAGCTCCAGGACCAGCTTCCACTCCTCCGGCCGAACCGGTGCGACCGACAGCCGCGACTGGCGGATCAGCTCCATCTTCGAAAGCCGCGGCTCGGCCTTGATCTCGGCAAGGGTGACGGGCCGTGCAAGCGCCTTCACCGGCTCGACCCGCACCGAGACCCAGTCAGGGTCCTTCGGGTCTGGCTGCGCCTCGCGGCTGATCCGCATGATCCCGACCACCGCCTTGTCGGACATGCTGTGATAGAGGAACGCCTCGTCGCCTGGTCTCATCGCCTTGAGATGAAGCCGCGCGGCATTGTTCCGAACGCCGTCCCATTCGGTTCCGCCGTCGCGCACCAGGTCCGACCAGCTGTAGCTTTCTGGTTCCGACTTCATCAGCCAAAATGCCATTCGCGGGAGCCCTCCTGTCCCGCTTGGTTACACGGACGGGGAGCCGAGTGAAATGGCCGGTGAACCGCCTCAGCGGGTGTGGATAACTCTTAGAAAACTGAACGATTTGAAAGGGTTCCGAATTCTATCGCGAGTCGCGAACGGTTCACCGAGGATCGGTTGGACACGCGGTAAACATAAGGTATCCGCACTTCAGCGATTGAGAGCGAGAGAGCCGAAAGCGCACTGAGGCGCGGGGCTCCAAGGGCAAGACGGGCAATCCCCCGCTGGACTTCAAAGAGCGCTTCGGCGCCTCCAGCGGGCCGCCCGCCAGCAGAGGGCAAAAGAAAAGTGGTCAACTTGTTTGGCGGGCGCATTGCGTCTGCGCTCGTGGGTATTTCTGTGCTTGCGATGGGATCGAGCGCGAGCGCTCAGGATTATTCGGGGCTCAATGTTGCGGCGGCCGTGAAGTCGCTCGACGTCAACAGCTCGGCCACCCCGCTCGGCAATTCGATCGTCTCGACGCTGGCGAAGCCGGTTGTCGCGGCGACCAGCGCGATCGCCAATGCGACCGGCGCCGTGTTTCAGGCGCAGCCCGCGCAGTCGGTGACCGTCTCCTTGACGCCGTCGATCGCGACCGAGGCCGCCTGGCTCTACAAGGGTGGTTGGCCGCTCTATGCGCTGGTCCAGAAGTTCGAGACCAACGCACCGCTCGACACCGAGACCAACTGCCTCGCGACCGCAGTCTATTTTGAAGCGCGCGGCGAGAGCCTCGAGGGTCAGCTGGCCGTTGCCCATGTGGTGATGAACCGCGCAACTTCGGGCCGCTATCCGCCCGACTGGTGCAGTGTCGTGAAGCAGCCGGCGCAATTCTCGTTCGTCCAGCACGGCCAGTTCCCGCAAGCGGACACGAATTCGGAGGCGTGGAAGAAGGCCGAGGCGATCGCCGAGCTCGCCGCTGCCAACATCGTCCCGAGCGTCGGTTCGGACGTGCTCTGGTATCATGCGGATTATGTGGCGCCGACCTGGAGGCACAACCTGCAGGAAGTCCAGCAGATCGGTGCGCACATCTTCTACCGCGCTTAACCGGTTAATCATTGGGGGGTGAGGAGGGCGCTCTGGGCTTCGGCCTGGAGCGCCTTCTTCGTTTCGGCGCTTGGGCGATTCGGTTCGGCGTAAATCCGGTTCATCAGGCATTCGCAGCCGGAGCAATCCGCGCAACCATCGAACCTGCGGAAAAGCCACTGCTTTTTTCCGGACTTCGGGGGAGGTTCGCGGGTGCTCAGAATTCTGGTCGTCGAAGATGATTCGCAGCTGGCCGTAACCATCAAATATCTGGTCGAGGACAATCCGAGATATCGTGTTGTCGCTGTGGCGGCGGATGCCGACGGAGCCATTGCCGCCGCCGAGGAACATGAGCCCGACCTGGTGCTGCTCGACCTCCACCTCGCCAATGCGACGACTGGCTTTTCGGTCGCCGTGAGGCTCAACGACCTTGGTGTTCCGTGCCTGTTCGTGAGCGGCAAGGCGCCGGGCTTTCCGATGCCGGACCTGGCGCTCGGATGCCTGATGAAGCCGTTCACAGCCGAGGACGTCCACCGCTCGTTGGCAACGGCCGAGGATCTGCTCCGCGGTCGCGGGACGGTTCGGCCGAAGCTTCCCGACAATCTCACAATTTACGAACAGCAGGATCAGGCGCCACCAATCGAGCCGGGTTTCATTCCGTCGAAGCGGTCGCTGCGGACACGGCTGGAACATTGGATCGCCGCTCAGCAGCATTAGGAGGCCGGCCTAGAGTCGCATGTAGCCCTTGCGCGGCTCGTGCATGCCGAGGGTCTCCGCCGTCAGCGGGGCTCCGGCGTCGAGCAGCGCCTGGCGGCGGCGCTTGATCTCGCTGCTGCGCTGCACGTCCTCGTAGCGAAGCAAGTCCGTGAAGCAGGAGTGGCCGAGCACCCGCTCGACGAATGCTGCCGTGCGCGGCCAGCGCGCGGCGTCCGTCTCGAAGCCCGCATAAGCGCCGTTGCGGAAGAAGCTTGCGATCGAGATGTCCGCGACGCCGATGTCGCCGAACAGAAATCCCTCAGCCGGCAAGTGACTTTCCAGAAAGCCGAGGGCCGCGGGGATGTCCTCGCTGAGCGTCTTTTCGATTCGCGCCTGGTCGCCCGGCTCACCCCAGACGATCGGATGCACGATCTTCTGGTAGAAAAGGCCCCAGATGAAGAGGTCGCCGAGCCGCGTGTCCGCAAATTCCTCGAACCAGCGCGCGCGGGCCCGCTCCTTCGGATCTGCGGGCAGCAACGGCCGCTCAGGATAGGCATCATCCAGATAGGCGCAGATCACGGACGAATCGCTGGTGTGGAAATCGCCGTCGATCAGCACCGGGATTCGCCTGAGCGGACTCAGCCGCTCGAATTCGTCATTGCCGTAGAAGGGCGTGATGGGGTCGATCTCATAAGCGAGCCCCTTGAGGTTCATGCAGGCGAGGACCTTGCGAACGTACGGGCTGACGAAGCTGCCGATGAGCCTGATCATCCCGGCCCAAGTGAGCTTTTTCCGCCGTCGCTGCAATAAGCGCTGGACACGCTGCATTTGTAGCGCTACAGATGTAGCGTACTCAGCTGAAAGGCGCTGCCATGGTCCGCTCGATCTACCCGCTGTTCGCCGTCGCCCTCATGGCGGCTGCTCCTGCGCTCGCGGCGGAGCCGATCCCGCTGCCCGCGTTCAAGTCGGTCGAACTCGAGGCGGGAGGGGACGTCCGCATCGTCCCGGGGCCGGTTCAACGAGTCACTCTCATCGAGGGGAGTCGCGCGTTCACGAACTTCCGCATCCGCAGGGACAATCAGCTGGTCATCAGCACGTCCTGCTATGATCGTTGTCCGCGCAATTACCCGCTGCGGATCGAGATCCAGAGTCCATACGTGCCGGACGTCGCCGTGAACGCGGGCGGCAGAATCGTCGCTGCGCCTGGATTCGCTCCGCAGCGGCAGGTCTCAGCCGCGGTGTCTGCCGGCGGCACAATCGATCTCCGGGCAGTGGATGCTTACGCCGTCTCCGCAGCTGTGAATGCCGGCGGGGACATCTACGTCCGGCCGCGGGCGAGCCTGTCGGCGGCGGTAAACGCCGGCGGCGACATCCATTACTTGGGCAATCCGGCGGTCTCGATGGCGGTCCAGAACGGGGGAGAAGTCCGCCGCGACTATTGATCGTGCAGTTCGACGATCTCGACGCGATCCCGCGTGAACTTCAAGCCGACCGTCAAAAGCGCCCGGAAAGCATTGTAGCCGCCGGTGCCCGGGTGGAAGGCGTGGAAGAAAAGCTGCGGCTTTCCGCCGATACCCGGCGCGACTGACGCGTGGCCCGGCGCGACCCATTCCCGGGTCGAGCGAAGCAGCGGCTCGCCCTGCTTTTCGTACGGGCCGAGCGGATGATCGGCGACCGCAACGCCGATGCCATACGAGGGCGTGGAGAAATCGTTGCCGGCATAAAAGAGCCAGTAGCGCCCCTCCTGTCGAGTGACGAAGGGGCCCTCGATCAAATGCCCCTCCCAGTCGAGGTCGTTGGTGAGGACGATCTTGCTCTCGCCGATCAATGAGCGCCCGTCGGGGTCGATGCGCTGGCCGCGGATGGGGGTCGTCATCGCTTCGAGGATCGCCGGTGCCAGGCCGAATTCGATCAGCGCGCTCCGGACCTTCGCCCAGTTCGCGAGCGCGGCCTCGATCAGCGGCTGCATGACAAAGAAGCGCACCATCGGCCGCTGGACATTGGCCCACGAGACAATCGCGGCAGCGAATGCGGCGGTGCGACGGTCGTCCTCGGCGGCGAACAGCCGCTCGATCAGCTCTGGATGGCTCCGCAGCAACATCGCGAGCGGGCGCGGCCAGATGCTGTTCGTGTCGTCCTTCCAGAACAGATATCGCTCCCCGTCGGCATCGAGGAACAGGTCGGAATCGATCACTCCGCCGCTCATCTGCGGCTGGTCGGGATTATAACCGAGCCCCGTGGTATTGACGGGCTTGCCTGTGATCAGCGGCGCTCCATTGTCGGCCCACGGCCCAGCCGGAGAAGACGCTCTGGCGAGGCCGATGGCGAGCGCGTTGTTGGTCTGTCGGGCGGTGAAGACCGTCCAATATTCGTCGCCAATGCGAGCCATTTCCGGCGCCCAGAAATCCGCGACGTCGCGGCCTATCGCTTCCCATGACGGTTCTTCACCCTGGGGAAAGATGAAGCCCTT
>JABFXK010000128.1 GCA_013361785.1 Sphingomonas sp. | reverse complement strand
ATGCCCGCGGGAAGACTGCGATCGAAATGCCGCTCTTCTCGTCATCGAAGAAGCGGTATTTGACCGCGAGTTCGACGTCGCCGGTGCCGCTTCGCCAGCCATGCCCCGCTTCGTGCGCGAAGCTGAGCGGCAGGGTCGCCGTCAGCTGCACGCCCTTCACCGGCCCGTAATTGAGGTCGACGCCCGCGTCCGCGTCGACATTCGAATGCATGCCCTCGCCGTCGGTGAATGCGTAAATTTCCCAGTGGCCGGTGTCGGTCGGGACAGGATCATCCGTGATGTACGGCGGCCCCGCCATTGCCGGCGCCGCGGCCGCACCGCACAGCGCGGCCAGCAGACGAAGCTTCACGTGCCGGCTTCCGCCTCTCCCGGATGGCTCCCCGGCCGCTGCGGAAGGATGAAGATCAGCGCGACGATCACGACCAGGAGCACCGCCGATGCGAGCGGCCGGCTCCAGTCGAGGCCGCCTTTCGCCACCGGCTTGTCGAGGAAGTCGCCGACGGTCGCTCCCAATGGCCGGGTCAGGATGAACGCCGCCCAGAACAGCCCGACGCGGTTCACTTTCCTGCTGCTGAAGTAGAGGATCGCGAGAACCGCGAGCCCCGCTCCGAACACCAGTGCTCCCCCGCCATAGCCGAGGCCCCATCCGCCCTCGCTCCTGTCGTCCGCCGCCCAGTCGCCGAGCGCCGTTCCGAGCGTCTGCGAGAAGGTGATCGTCAGCCAGTAGAAGCTCTCCTCGCGCGGCCCGACGATCCGCCGCACGTCGACATGGCCGAGCGTCCGGTGCCACGCCAGCAGCGACAGCAGCACGCACGCCAGCAGAAGCAGCGACCCGCCCGGGTATCCGATCCCCAGCGACCGGTCGGCGAAATCGGCGAGCGTCGTCCCGCAGGTCGTCGAAGCGACGATCGTCGCCCAGTAGAGCCACGGATTGAACGTGCGCGCGCGGATCTGCACCCACACCAGCACGACCAGCGCGATCCCGAAGATCGCCGTCCCGATCAGGTAACCGCCGGTGACGGGGTTCGCGGTCGTCTCGCCGAGCCAGCTCATCGTCACCGTGTCGCCGCCGGTCTCGCCGAGCGTCGTCGCCAGGATCTTGATGATCCAGAAGCCCAGGGTGACGGCGGGGACCTTGCTCAGCGCCTCGCGCGCGGGGGATTGCTCGATCATTCGGCCGCCGTCGCACCTCCGATTTCCCCGTGCAAGCGCGGGCGGATTACAAATGCCGCGCCGCCCCGCTAAGCAAAATCCCTTCCAATATAGGATTTCGCCTGCTTCACGCTCGACAATGAGCATCCCAGTCATCTGCGACCGCTGTCGCTCGACCGGCATCGCCGGCGAGGCCGACTTCTCCCACCTCGGCGATCTCCTGCAGTTCGAGCCCGTCCCGCGCCAGAAGGAGCGGGTCGACGGCTGGAGCGCGGAGAAGCAGCGCGCCTTCATCGCCGTCCTCTCCGCCACCGGCTCGAAGCGCCGCGCCGCCCTCGCCGTCGGCATGCAGCCCTACGGCGTCGACCAGCTCCTCAAGGCCGCAGGCAGCGACAGCTTCAAGGCCGCGGTCGAACGCGCCCTGGGGATTGCGAAGCAGCACGGCGCCATGAAGCTCGCGCAAGGGGTCGCTGACGCCGCCGCGCGCAGTGCGCAGCTCACCCCGCCCTCGCGGCTCCGCGGCTTGCCCGCGTCCGGCGAGGCAAAGGACGACTACGACATCGATGACGAGGAAAAGCTGCGCCTGATCGACAGGCTCGCCAACAAGTTCATGAAGAAGGTGGCCGTCGAGCGCGAAGCGCGCCTCAATGGCGAGATTGTCGCGGCCGATTTCTACCTTCGCCAGATCACGTTCCTCGAAGTGCTTTTCGACCTCACTTCGGCCGCGTTCGGCTGGAACGCCGGCGACGTGCTTCGCGACCTCCGGCGCGGCGGCCACACCGCTCTCCACGTCGTGTCGACGCCGTTCACGGATTTCCTTGATTCGGCGCGCCGGGCCTGGTGGCTCGAGTCCGGCGATCAGCAGCGCCCGCCCTTCCCGGACCCGCGCTTCTTGGAGCGCCATGACGAAGGCCCAGGCGGGGAACTCGGAAGCGAGGGCTACAGCCTCGCCATCCACCAGAACGCCACCGGCGCGACAAGCCCGCCGGCGCGCGGCTACACGCCCGAGGAGTGGGCGGCGATGAACACCGCCGAGCAGCTCGCGGCACGGCAGAAGCAGTTCGACGAAGATGCCGAGGAGCAGCGGGCCTGGGAGCGTCGCGCCTTCGAAGAATGGCGCGAGCGAGCCGGCACCGAGCCCGGCGACGCTGACGCGTAGCGACGCCGGAGCAGCGCGCGCCGCCTAGCCCCTCTTGCTTCACTCCAACCCCAAAAGGAAAACGAGAATGCCCATCAGAAGTTTCAGCCTGAACAGCCCCGAAGCCTATGAGGCGCTGGGCGGCCGGCGCGATCGCCCCTGGATCCCCAACGGCGCGCTCCCGAAGGAGCCGATGTTTCCAGGCAGCGAGAGCCCGGTGTGGGTCAGTGCGGAAACCGACGCCGATGCGCAGGACGCGTTCCGCGAGTGGCTGCGGCATGTGGATGCGGGCCGCATCGGCGGCCCGCGTTAATGCTGGCGGAGCGGGCTTCAAGGCTCCGCCGAACAAGGTTCGGTGGAATGCCCGTGCAGGTCGGATTGGGGGCGGGAGGAATTCATGATCTTGTGCAGTCAAATCCTCAACTACCATCGGAAATTCGGATGCTGTACGCACTCACGGTGGGTGGTGGATGCATGGCAATCGAAACTGAGTTCCGGGCGTACAATTGGATTGAAGCCGAACTGAAATCCAGTGGATGGGACACGCGCAATCCGAACAAGTGTCCGACCGGACAAGTTTGGAATCAGAACGAAGCGGCAGGGAACGCGGAACTTAAGAAAGCTCTCGGCGGCCAGAAGCCTGAGTCTGTTTGTAAGGTCAGCGACGTCGGCTTCCTCGTTATCGAGGCGAAGCTCGGCCTTGCGCAACTTCAGATCGCGTCTGCAGAGGCACGAGAGTACTGCGAGACGATCAATCAGAATCTAGGCTTGCCGCGCGCGAGATTGGCTACGGGCATCGCAGGCGATGAACAGCAGGGCTACACGGCTAGTAGCTGGCTGCTCGTGGAGGACGTCTGGCAAGAGGTCTTTGAAGGCGATGAACCTTGTCGTAGGCTCCTCGAACCAGCCGAGTCCAAACGTTTACTTCACCGCGAAAATGCTCAGGTCGTCCCGGCTCACTTATCGGTAAAGGAGGCGGTCCAGCTCGCCAGCCGGATCAACTCGATTCTGCATTCCGCCAAGATTGAGAAAGAGCGCAGAGCCCTAACAGTCGCCTTCCTGATTTTAGCTCTGCATCAAGATCCTGGTCTCGAATACAGTTCTACGGCAAAGATCTTCATCGACGATATAAACAATAGGGCCTCTCACCCGTTTAACGAGATGGGGCGGCAGGCGATGTGGAACGAGATAAAGATTTCGTATTCCGAAGAGAACTTATCAGCAAAAGCGGGAGGCCTAAGTAGTGTCCTTGAAATCTTAAAGGCAGCCGAGATTTCGAGCCTAGCTCAGGACCAAGATATACTAGGGAACTTCTTTGAGGCTTTTCTAAAATATGGCAATACGAGCAAAGATCTCGGTGTCGTCCTCACGCCTCGTCATATCTGTAAGTTGGCTGCAGAAGCATGCGCGGTGACCTCCGACGATGTAGTTTTGGACATTGCAGCCGGAACGGGCGGCTTCCTCGTTGCCGCTTACAATCGCGTGAAAGCTCAGCGGACTATAGAAGAGGCTCGCGCCTTTGCATCCACGAAACTTTTCGGGTGTGAAGATTCCGGCCCGGTGGCGGCGTTGGCGTTCATCAATATGTATTTAAGAGGTGACGGTAAGCACAACCTCAAGGCGGATTCCTGCTTTAACTGGGACCTATGCACCTCCGCCGAAGAGGTAAACTTTCAGCCTCGGAAGAAGAACGGAAACCCGGCTCCCGCGGCCATGAAGATTCTGATGAATCCTCCCTTTGCCCTGAAGACGGATGTTCAAGCGGAAACAGATTTCATTGATCACGCCTTGCGGCAGCTGAAGGCCAATGGCCTACTGTTCGCGATTCTACCTGCTTCCGTTTTTTATGATCGTTCAACACGAGATTGGCGGAGCAGCCTTCTCAAGCGCCACAGTCTCTTAGCTGTGGTCTCGCTTCCCAAGGATCTTTTCTATCCAGTTGCAACAGAGACCATTGGCGTATTCGTAAGAGCATGGTCGATGCATGACGTAAATGGTGATGTAATGTGGGTACGAATCGCCGACGATGGCTATGAAAAGAAGAAGCGGTTTCGAGTGGAACGATCCAAGGGCGCCAGCGCGGCAGCTTTGAAGCCCATCACAAGCGCACTCCGGAACTGGATAAACTCAGGGAGCCAATCTGCTGACCAGACTGGCGCGATTGAGTTCACGCCAATCGCTAGTGAGGAGATAATACCACACGCGCATCTGGGTCCCGCCGCTTTGGAAGATGCGAGTCTGAAGACGAGCGCGCTTAAAGTCGTTCGGAGCATGCTGGTGGAGAGCTGGGGGAGGCCCGAAGGCGCATGAGCCAGTCGCTAGCACCATTGTCCAAAATGTTCGTAATGAAAGCGGGAAAGTCAGCGGGAACGAAGGACTACACACCCGGGCCTGTGCCATTCGTGACGAGCTCTGAACTGAACAACGGCGTCATAGGGTACGTCGAACCATTTGAGACAGACAGAGTATTTCAGGGGCCGGCCCTCGCCATTTCAGGCCTCGGACATGCCACCGTTCACCTTTCGGAATTTCTCCCCAAGGGCAACGGCGGCGACTCTCTGACTGTCCTCACGCCGAAAGAGCAAATGACTCCGATGGAGCTGATCGCTTGCGCAGCGGCTTTCAACGTCTTGCACGGGTGGAGATTTAGCTTTGGTCGGAAATGCAGCATTGGTCGACTGCAGAAGCTAGAGATCCCTGAACCGCCAAAGGATCTACGCAGTGACGTCAGCGCTGACGCCAAGATTCTTGCGAGCATGATGGAAACCTTCGTTGATCAGCTCGCTCTTGGGATAGCCGCTCAACCCCAATAGTAGGTTCGCGGCCGACTGTGCACGATCTTCACGCGCGGATTGGATCTCCGAAGCGTCGCCGTCTTCGAATAAATCTCGCACGCAATCTGATTCACTAGCTGATCAGTGTTCGTCACGCGCCGACTGCGGCGCAACTTATCCGCACATTCGGCGGGGAACGTTTCGATGATTAGATGTGCGAGCTGTCGGGCTGTGAAGCGTACACCGGGATGTTCAGCCAGACACGTTGCCACAGCCGTTCGCAACTCGAACATCTGCTCGGTACTTTCCACACTATTGCTCATTTCACACAAGGGGCCGACCGACTAGCCCTCATCACCCATTCGGAGTGCTGCTATGAAAGCCTCCTGAGGGATGCTTACAGAGCCGTACTCTCTCATTCTCTTCTTACCCTCCTTCTGCTTCTCCAGCAGCTTGCGCTTCCGCGTCGCATCGCCCCCGTAGCATTTGGCCGTCACATCCTTCCTCAGCGCGCCGATCGTCTCGCGCGCGATGATCTTGCCGCCGATCGCGGCCTGGATGGGGATCTTGAAGAGGTGCCTCGGGATCAAATCCTTCAGCCGCTCGCACATGCCGCGTCCGCGGGCTTCGGCGTTGGCGCGGTGGACGATCATGCTCAGCGCATCGACCGGCTCGTTGTTGACGAGGATGCTCATCTTGACGAGGTCGCCCTCTCTGGTCCCGACCTGGTGATAGTCGAAGCTCGCATAGCCGCGGCTGATCGATTTCAGGCGGTCGTAGAAGTCGAACACGACCTCGTTCAGCGGAAGCTCGTAGCGGAGCATCGCGCGGGCGTGGCTTCCGGTGCCGACATAGGTCAGGTCCTTCTGGATGCCGCGGCGGTCCTGGCACAGCTTGAGCACCGCGCCGAGATAGGTGTCGGGGACGTAGATGGTGGCGTCGATCCACGGCTCCTCGACCGCCTCGATCAGGCTCGGGTCCGGCCAGTCGGCGGGGTTGTGGATGCTGTGCGTCTCGCCTCCCCTTAGGCGCACTTCGTACACGACGGACGGCGCCGTCGTGATGAGGTCGAGGTCATATTCGCGGGTCAGCCGCTCCTGGATGATCTCGAGGTGCAGGAGGCCGAGGAACCCGCAGCGGAAGCCGAAGCCCAGCGCCGCGCTGGTCTCCATCTCGAAGCTGAACGACGCGTCGTTGAGTCGGAGCTTGTAGAGGCTGTCGCGGAGCTTCTCGAAGTCCGCCGCGTCGACCGGGAAGAGGCCGCAGAAGACGACCGGCTGGACGGATTTGAAGCCGGGCAGCGGCTCGGCGGCGGGGCGCCTGGCGTCGGTGATGGTGTCGCCGACGCGGGTCTCGGCGACTTCCTTGATCTGCGCGGTGATGAAGCCGATCTCGCCGGGGCCG
>JABFXK010000094.1 GCA_013361785.1 Sphingomonas sp. | reverse complement strand
CCACGCGACGAGGTCGTGCCCTGGGTTTCGGACGGGACCACAATCGGCGACGACCAGAAGAAGAAAAAGGGCGACGACAATCTCATCGACCTGTCGCTGCTGCGTGGAACCGACGACCAGGGCGATCTCGATTCTCCCGTGACCAGCGGGTCGGATCCGGCGTCCTGGGATCCGATCGACATCGACCAGATCCCCCACTGATCGAAGACGTGCAGCTGCAGTAGGAACAGGCCCTCGACGCCCTCGGGACAGGCTTGCTAGTCAGCGCTCATGGCCGATCCCGACCTTTCCTCGATCATCGAGACACCGTTCGATGCCGCGCTTTCCGAGCGGTACCTCGTCTATGCCCTGTCGACGATCACCGCGCGCTCGCTTCCCGACGTCCGCGACGGCCTGAAGCCGGTTCACCGGAGGCTGCTATGGGCGATGCGGCTGCTTCGGCTCGATCCCGCGGGCGCGTACAAGAAATCGGCGCGCGTGGTCGGCGACGTTATCGGCAAATATCACCCCCACGGGGACCAGTCGGTCTATGACGCGATGGTCCGCCTCGCGCAGGATTTCGCGCTTCGCTATCCGCTGGTCGACGGCCAGGGGAATTTCGGCAACATCGACGGCGATAATGCCGCCGCCTACCGCTACACGGAGGCGCGGCTCACGCCGATCGCGATGCAGCTCATGGCCGGCCTTGACGAGGGCACGGTCGAGTTCCGTCCGACCTACAATGGAGAAGAGGAAGAGCCCGAGGTCTTTCCCGGACTGTTCCCCAACCTGCTCGCCAACGGCGCGAGCGGGATCGCGGTGGGGATGGCGACGTCGATCCCGCCGCATAATGTCGGGGAGCTGATCGACGCGGCGATCAAGCTGATCGACCGGAAGCGCCTCGACGATCGGGAGCTCATGGAGATCGTGAAAGGTCCCGACTTCCCGACCGGCGGCATCCTCGTGGACGACAATGACACGATCTTGCGCGCCTATGTGAGCGGGCGCGGCGCGTTCCGGCTTCGCGCGAAGGTCGAGATCGAGCGTGAGAAGGGCGGCGGCTGGCACCTGCTGGTCAGCGAAATCCCTTACGGCGTGCCCAAAGCCAAGTTGATCGAGGAAATTGCGCAACTGATCGCCGACAAGAAGCTGCCGATCCTCGCCGACGTGAAGGACGAGAGCGACGAGCAGGTGCGCCTCATTCTCGAGCCGCGCGCCCGCACGGTCGATCCGGAGCTGCTGCTGGAGAGCCTTTACCGACTGACTGACCTCGAGATCCGCTTCCCGCTCAACCTCAACGTGCTCGACGATACCCGCACTCCAGGGGTGATGAGCCTCAGGGAAGCGCTGCTCGCCTGGCTTCGCTTCCAGAAGGAGGTTCTGGTCCGGCGTTCAGAGGTTCGGATCGAGAAGATCAAGGACAGGCTGGAGCTTCTGGACGGCTTCCTCATCGCCTATCTCAATCTGGATCGCGTGATCGAGATCATCCGCACCGAGGATGAGCCCAAACCAGTCCTGATGGCCGAATTCAAGCTCTCGGACCGGCAGGCTGAAGCGATCCTCAACATGCGCCTGAGATCCTTGCGCAGGCTCGAAGAGATGGAAATCGGCCGCGAGCGCGATGCACTTATCGAAGAGCGCGACGATCTCGCCAAACTCGTCGCCGAAGAAGCGCTGCAGTGGAAGCGCCTGAGGAGCGATCTCAAGAAGGTCCGGGAGAAGTTCGGCGACGAGCGCCGCACCCATTTCGCACAAGCGGCGCCTGCGCGCGAAATCGACTGGTCGGCGATGATCGAGAAGGAGCCGATCACGGTGATCCTGTCGCAGCGCGGCTGGATCAGGGCGATGAAAGGGCATCTGGCGCTGGAGCAGGTCGCCGATCTCAAGTGGCGCGAGGGCGACGAGCCGTTCATCCATTTCCATGCGCAGACGACCGACAAGCTCGCGCTGTTCGCCTCCAACGGGCGGGTCTACACATTCGCCGGCGACAAGCTTCCGAGTGCGCGTGGGTTCGGTGAGCCGGTCCGGCTGTTCATCGACCTCGAAGCGGAGGTCGACATCGTCCAGCTGGTCGTCGTCCGTCCCGACATGAAGCTGCTCGTCGCCTCTTCGGACGGACGGGGATTCGTCACCAGCGGCGACGCGACGCTGGCGGAAACACGGAAGGGCAAGCAACTGGTCAACCTGCGCTCCGGAGCGACCGTCGCGGTCGTGCGCACGATCGCGGAAGGAGCGGACTCGGTCGCAGTCGTGGGTGAGAACCGCAAGATGGTCGTCTTCCCCTTGTCGGAGCTTCCGGAGCTCGCGCGTGGGCAGGGGGTCATGCTTCAGCGCTACCGCGACGGAGGCCTTTCCGACGCCATCGCCTTCCGCTGCGAGGACGGCCTGAGCTGGGCTCTGGGAGGAGAGAGCGGACGCATCCGCACCGAAAGCGACTTGTCGCCTTGGCGAGCCGCGCGCGGCGCCGCTGGGCGCATGCCGCCGATCGGTTTTCCGCGGAGCAACCGCTTCGACTAGGTGACCCGGTTAACATCCTTCGCAGCACCGGAAAGATACTCAGAATTAACCCCTCGCGCGCATAGAGGCGGCCATGCAGGCTGCAGCAACCCGGCCGGCGACTGCGGAAGGGCGGCGTCGGACGGACAATATGGGCGCGACTCCGCATCTTGCGATTGCGGACGACACCGGCTTGCTCGACGCGCTCCCGATCGCTGCCGCAGTCGTCGAGCGGCTGGAGGATCGATCTTTCAAGGTCGCAGTCCACAACAGCCGCTTCCTCGACCTGGTCGAACGTTCCACCTGCACAGCGCTCGACTGGAATGACGCCGATTGTCTGAAGAGCGGGCCCATCGCCGGACTTCTCCACGATTTCTTCGACGGCGCGGACGAAGCTGGTGAGCTGGACTTCAAGGACGGCGACGGCGTTTCCGCGCAATTCTACCGAATCAAGCTCGCACCTCTGCCGAGGCGCAAGGGAACGGATGGCCGCTGTCTGCTGAGTATCGTGGACCGGACGGTCGAGCTGCAGGCCGAACGGACACTCCGTGCCGAAATGCTTCGCGACAGCCTTACAGGGCTGCCCAATCGCCTCGCCTTCACCGAGGCAATCGAAAATGCCGGCGAAAAGGTCGGCGGCGACCTCGAGCATGCCGTGCTTGTCGTCGACATGCTGCGCTTCTCGCGGATCAACGAGTCGATGGGCAGCCTCGCCGGCGACGAGCTTCTGATCACCTTCGCTCGCCGGCTGATCCTCGCGCTTCGCGCCGGGGACGTGCTCGCCCGCACGGGCGGAAACGAGTTCGGTGTGCTGGTGTCGCTCCGCCGCGGAATCGAAGACGCGCTGAAGGCCGCCGAGCGGATTCAGCAGGTGATGGCGGCGCCGTTCAAGCTGTCCGAGCTGGAAATCAGGGTCGAATGCGCGATCGGGGTCGCTCTGATGACGAAGGAGCAGGATCCCGAGGAGCTGTTCCGCAATGCTCAGTTCGCGGTCAAGCAGGCGAAGGTCGCAGGACGCCCGCAGGTTTATGAGCCGAAGCAGGCGACCGAGGCGCGGCGTCGCTTCTCGATCGAGACCGAGCTTCGCCGGGCACTCGACAAGGACCAGCTCCAGCTCTTCTACCAGCCGCTGATCAACCTGAAGACCGGCGACGTCGCCGGGTTCGAAGCATTGGCCCGCTGGACTCATGATGACCGCGGCGAGATCAGCCCGACCGAGTTCATCCCGGTCGCCGAGGAATCGGGGCTGATTCTGCAGCTCGGCCGCTGGGCGATGGACAAGGCGACGCAGACGCTTGCCGAATGGGATCGCAAGGTCGGCGAGGCGCTGCCGCTTTACGTCGGAGTCAATCTTTCGGCGATTCAGGTCGCGCGCGACGACATTGCAGCTGTTGTCGCGAGCGCCCTGAAATCGAGCGGCCTGACCGGCGACCGGTTGACGCTGGAGTTGACCGAAAGCTCGATCGTCCAGGACCCGGCGCGCGCGACGCGCGTGTTCGATGCGCTGAAGGCGCTCGACGCAACAGTCGCGATGGACGATTTCGGCACCGGCTACTCGAGCCTCGCCTATCTCCAGCGCCTGCCGATCGATGTTCTCAAAATCGACAAGAGCTTCGTGTCGGGAATGATGGTCGATCCCGACGCGGTCGCGATCGTCCGCGCGGTGCTCGGCCTGGCGGAAGCGCTCGGCATGTCGACGACTGCGGAAGGAATCGAAACGGTCGAGCTCGCGACCACGCTCGCGACGTTGGGCTGCGCGTCCGGCCAGGGCTTTTATTTCGCCAAGCCGCTCGAGCCCGATGCAGCGCTCGAATATTGGAAATCACGCCGCCGGTAGAAGGTCGGAATAACGTCCGGCGCGGCGCCTTCTCGCCGCGATTGTGAATGTCTTTTCGATGCTCCGGACGAGCACCGGGTGGCGGCAGTCGGGCGGGTGGACTCCGATGCGCAGAACGTCGAGCGGTGCTCGACGCAGCGCCGCCGCCGCGAGCAGCGAGGAAGCGAGGCGCGCGCGTGTCCGGCTCGCCCAAGTGATGACGGGTCCCGAGGCAAGCCGCGCGCCGCTCGGCGGCGACCAGACATGCCAATGATCCTCCGCGAGCGGAATGCCGCTGTCGCCGAGCGCCTCAAGCGCCCCTTCGCCATAGAGCCAGGCGGGCGCCACGAAGCCGTCGACCGGGCGCCCGATCACGTCTTCGACCAAAGCGCGGCCGTCGGCGATGCGGACTGACGCGTCCTCGCGCGAGAGGCCGAGGAACTCACCCTCGCCGGCGGTCATGAAGCGGGCCCGGATGCGATCCGTGGCGCGCTCGTAGGACGAAAGGTCTCGGTGGAAATAACCGTGGAGGAACATTTCGACCCCGCTCTCGGCCCAGCTCCGAAGGCGCGTCGCGAATGACGAACCGGGCGTGATCGGAGAATCGCCCCAGTGGTTGGGGACGACCAGCATCGCCAGCCGCTCGCCCACGTGGGGCGCAAGCAAGTCGAGCAGGCGCTCGACCTCGCTTTCGAAGCGCGGCGACACGTCATGGATGGACGCGAGCAGCAGGTTCTGAGAAGCTGTCGACATTCGCTCGCTTCTGCGCCAAGCCTGCCCCCGCTGCCAGTCCATTAAAAAAGCTTCACTTGATGTTTACTGCTCCGGACCGCTTCCTCCGACCGATGCGCATTGTTGACGTTTCAGCGTTTTACACGCCCTTTGGCGGCGGCGTTCGCACCTATGTGGAGGCGAAGCTGAGGGCGGCTGCGCGCTTCGGGCATGAGATGGTCGTGATCGTCCCGGGCGAGGACCATCAAGTGACCAAACGCGGGCCCGGCGCGTACCTGGTGAGCATTCCGTCCCCCCAGCTGCCGGTCGACCGCCGATATCGCTATTTCGACAACGAGCGCATGCTGCATGCGACGCTCGATGCGTGGCAACCCGACCATGTCGAAGCGTCTTCGCCCTGGTCGAGCGCGACGATGGTCGGACGCTGGCAAGGCGCGGCGAGCCGCTCGCTGGTCATGCACGCCGACCCGCTCGCGGCTTATGCTTATCGCTGGCTCGGCGGCATTGCTCCCACACGAGTCATCGACCGCTGCTTTGACTCGTTCTGGCGCCACCTGCGCGGCCTCGGCCGGATGTTCGACAGTGTGGTTTGCGCAAATAGTCACCTCGCGAACCGGCTTGCCGACGGAGGCGTGCAGAATACGGAGACGATCCGGATGGGCGTCGAGGCCGGAGTCTTCTCGCCGGCGCTGAGGTCGGCGGAGCTTCGGCGGTCGGCGCTTGCCGGTCTGGGCCTTGGGCCAGACGCAGTCCTCCTGCTCGGCGTTGGGCGCTTCTCCGCGGAGAAGCGCTGGGAGCTCGTGCTCAGAGCCGCCGGCGAGTGCGGGCGCAAGCTGCCCGTCGGCCTGCTGCTCGTCGGCCACGGATCGAAGCGCCAGAAGCTGGAGATGGTCGCCGAGCAGTACCGCAATGTCGACGTCCTCCCACCGATTACCGATCGCGCCGATCTCGCCTCGCTGCTGGCGAGTGCCGATGCGCTGGTCCACGGCTGCGAAGCCGAGACTTTCTGCCTGGTCGCGGCCGAAGCTCGGGCGAGCGGAATTCCGCTGATCGTTCCGGACAAGGGCGCGGCGATCGATCAGCTCGTCGAAGGCGCGGGAACGAGCTATCGCGCCGGCCGCGAGCAGTCGCTGGAGCAGGCGATCGCGCGGTTCGTCAATCGCGGCCCGGAGCTGCAGCGCGCCGCAGCCGTCCGGGCGAGCCGTCCGCGGACCATGGACGAGCATTTCGCCGACCTGTTCGCGCGGTATCAGTCGTTCACTCCGGAGCGCATCGCACAGCCCGTCGCGCGGATTGCCGGAGGCGCTGCCGCTGCGCTGGAGTCTCTGCCGGAAGTGGCACTGGCCCGCTCCGGAGCCCGGCTCTCCTGATGTCTCACCGCGGCTAAGTCACGGAATTGCTTTAAGTTATTGGCGGCAGGTTCCGTTTCCCCAATATTTCGAACGGCGACTCGGACCGAGCCGCTACACATGGGGCGGGGCAGGTGGACCAGCAAACACTGGAATATTTCCGCAAGCGTGAGCTG
>JABFXK010000168.1 GCA_013361785.1 Sphingomonas sp. | reverse complement strand
AGGGGCGCCGCTGGTCCGACGGGCTCCATCAGGCGGTCGAGGCGAAGGAAGGCGTCGCGAGCGAGCCCGAGAACCAGACGCTCGCCTCGATCACCTTCCAGAATTATTTCCGGATGTACCCCAAGCTTTCGGGCATGACCGGCACCGCGATGACCGAGGCGCCGGAATTCTTCGACATCTACAAGATGAACGTGGTCGCGATCCCGACCAACGTGCCGGTCCTGCGGATCGACGAGGACGATGTCTTCTATAAGACGATGCCCGAGAAGTTCGCCGCCATCACCGAAGAGCTCAAGGAGAAGCAGCAGCTCGGCCAGCCCGTGCTCGTCGGCACGATCTCGATCGAAAAATCGGAGATGCTGTCCGAGTATCTGCAAAAGGCAGGCGTCAAGCACTCGGTGCTGAATGCCCGCTTCCACGAGCAGGAAGCGCATATCGTCGCGCAGGCGGGCCGTATCGGCGCGGTGACGATCGCGACCAACATGGCTGGCCGCGGCACCGACATCCAGCTCGGCGGCAATCTCGAGTTCCGGATGCAGGACGAATTCCCGCAGCTCGAACTCGGCACTCCTGAATATGAAGCGCAGGCCGAGAAAATCCGCGCCGAGATCGCCGCCGAGAAGCAGCGAGTCCTCGGCGTGGGCGGGCTTTACGTCCTCGGCACCGAGCGCCACGAGAGCCGCCGCATCGACAACCAGCTTCGCGGCCGCTCAGGGCGCCAGGGCGATCCGGGCCTCAGCAAATTCTACCTGAGCCTCGACGACGACCTGCTGCGCATCTTCGGCCCCCAGACCATGTTCTCGAGGCTGATGAACAAGAACCTCGAGGATGGCGAAGCGATCGTCAGCCCGTGGATCAGCAAGGCGATCGAGACCGCGCAGAAGAAGGTCGAAGCGCGCAACTACGACATCCGCAAGCAGGTCGTCGAATTCGACGACGTGATGAACGACCAGCGCAAGGTCATCTACGAGCAGCGGGCGGACATCATGGACGCGGAGAGCGTCAATGAGGTGATCAACGACATGCGCGCCGAGACGGCGGCCGCAATCGTCGCGGTGAATTGCCCCGAGGGCACCTATCCCGAGCAGTGGAACATCGACAGCCTCAAGGAGAGCGTCGAGGCCGTGTTCGGGCTCGAGCCGCCAATCGACGAATGGCTCGAGGAGGAAGCGGTCGATCCGCTGATGATCAGCGAACGGCTGCAGAAGCTTGCCGACGAGGCCATGGCCGCGAAACTCGAGGGGCTCGATCTCGAGCACTGGTCCTATGTCGAAAAGCAGATCCTCCTCCAGGTGCTCGACCAGCACTGGAAGGAGCATCTCGCGACCCTCGACGCGCTTCGCCAGGTGATCCACCTCCGCAGCTATGCGCAGAAGAAGCCGATCGACGAATATAAGCAGGAGGCCTTCCTGCTGTTCGAGCGGCTGCTGATTTCGATCCGCGAGGACGTCACCCAGAAGCTGATGCGTGCGCAAATCCAAGAGCAAGCCCCGCCGCCGCCCGTGCTACCGGATTTCATCACCCAGCATCTCGATCCCTTCTCGGGCGACGATGACACGGCCGATATCGATGCTTCGACGGGCGCGGTGCTGTCGAGCGTTCCGTTCGGGATCATCCCGCAGCAGCCGCTGCCGCAGCGTGAAGCCGAAGGCGGTGTCGTCGAAGCGCCGATCAGCCGCAACGCGCCGTGCCCGTGCGGCTCGGGCAAGAAGTACAAGCATTGCCACGGGCAGCTCGCGTAGCTGCCCCCGCCGCGGGGGCGATCGACCGCTCGGCATTGAGGCGCGCCTATCGGCCTGACGAGGAGCAGGTCGCGAAGGAGCGCATCGATCAGGCGCGGCTGGGTCCGACTGAGCTCGGAGAAGCCACAGCAACCGCTCGCGCGCTCGTAAAAGGCGTTCGCGCGCACAAGCCGTCGGGCGTCGACGCCTTCCTCCACGCCTATGACCTCGGGTCTGACGAAGGGATCGCGATGATGTGCCTCGCCGAGGCGCTGCTGCGAATCCCGGACGCGCACACCGCCGACGAGCTGATTGCCGACAAGCTCGCGGGTCCGGACTGGTCGGAAAAGCTGGGGCGCTCAGGCTCGCCCTTCGTCAACGCTGCCACCTTCTCGCTCCTGCTCACCGGCAAGGTGCTCGAAAGCGCGCAGGACCGGTCGGACAATTGGAAGGCGGCGCTCGGCCGTGCTGTCGGGCGTCTCGGCGAGCCCGTCGTTCGGGCCGCTGTTCGGGAAGCGATGAAGATCCTCGGTCGAAACTTCGTGTTCGGCCGCACCATCGACGAAGCGCTGAAACGCGCGGCCCCGGAACGGGCGAGGGGGCTCAGCCACAGTTTCGACATGCTGGGCGAGGCCGCCAAGACCTACGCCGACGCCCAACGCTATGCCGATTCGTATCGGTCGGCGCTCGACCGAATCGCCGAGCAGGCGAAAGACGGCTTCCGCAAGTCGCCGGGCATTTCCGTGAAGCTGACCGCGCTCGACCCGCGCTTCGAGTTCACCCATGCCGACCAGACGCTGGCGCATGTCATTCCGGTTGCGCGCGAGCTGGCGTTGAAGGCCAGCAAGGCGGACGTCCATTTCACCATCGACGCCGAGGAGGCCGACCGGCTCGAGCTTCAGCTCGACGTATTCGAGGCATTGCTCGCCGACGACGAGCTCTTCGCCAACGGCTGGGGCGGCTTCGGAATCGCGATCCAGGCCTATCAGAAGCGCGCCGCGCCTTTGTGCGACTGGGTGGTCGAGGCGGCGCGCGCGCACGGCCGCAAGCTGATGGTCCGGCTCGTCAAGGGCGCCTACTGGGACACCGAGATCAAGGCCGCGCAGGTTGGCGGCCTCTCGGATTACCCGGTGTTCACGCGCAAGGTTGCGACGGACGTTTCGTATCTCGCCTGCGCGAAGAAGCTGCTTGCGGCCAAGGACGCGATCTACCCGGCCTTCGCCACGCACAATGCTAATACGATCGGGCAGGTGAAGGCGCTCGCCGGCACCTGCGAGTTCGAATTCCAGCGTCTCCACGGAATGGGCGAGGAGCTTTACGAGGAACTCGCCAATCTCGAGCGCCATATCGGCGACAAACCGACGCCGGTGCGCATTTATGCACCCGTGGGAAGCCACAAGGAGCTGCTAGCCTACCTTGTCCGGCGGCTGCTCGAGAACGGCGCCAATTCGAGTTTCGTTAACCGCATCGCCGACGAGCAGGTCTCGATCGACGAGCTGGTGCGCGATCCCGTGGCCGAGCTCGCCGCGGCGGAGCCGAAACGTAACCCGAAGATCATCCTGCCGCCGGACCTGTTCGGCGCTGGCCGCCGCAACAGCGCCGGGGTGGACCTCAGCGACCCGCTCGTCCGCGAGCCATTGCTGGAGCGGCTGAACGCGCTGGAAACGCGCAGCTGGACCGCCAAGCCGGGGCTTGGAAAGGGCGAACCGCGAAAGATCGTGTCGCCGTTCGATCACCGCATTACGGTCGGTACGACGTTCGAGGCAACCGCCGGCGACGTCGACCGGATGGTCCGGGCCGCGCACGCCGCACAAGTCGAGTGGGATGCGCTTGGCGGTGAAGCCCGCGCGCGATTGCTCGAGCGCACCGCCGAGCTCTACGAGAAGCATGCGGAAGAATTCTTCTCGCTGTGCATTCGCGAAGCCGGCAAAACCCTGATCGACGCGGTCCTCGAGGTTCGTGAAGCCGTTGATTTCCTCCGTTTCTACGCCTCTGAAGCCCGGCGCCAGTTCACCAGGCCGCTTCCGCTTCCCGGCCCGACCGGCGAGCAGAACGAGCTGCGCCTGCATGGCCGCGGCGTCATCGCCAGCATTTCCCCGTGGAATTTCCCGCTCGCGATCTTCACCGGCCTCACCTCGGCGCCACTCGCCGCGGGCAATGCCGTCATCACCAAGCCAGCCGGCCAGACGCCGCTCATCGGCGCGCTCGCCGTGGAGCTCATGCATAAGGCCGGCATTCCCAAGGACGTCGTTCAGCTCGCACCCGGTTCCGGGAGGGTCGTCGGCAACAGCTTGACCGCGCATCCGCTTCTCGCAGGCGTAGTCTTCACCGGCTCGACCGAGACGGCGCGCATGATCAACCGTACGCTCGCAGAGCGCGACGGGCCGATCATCCCGTTCGTCGCGGAGACTGGCGGGCAGAACGCAATGATCGTGGACAGCTCGGCGCTGCCCGAGCAGGTGACGCGCGATGTCATCTCCTCGGCGTTCCAGAGCGCGGGCCAACGCTGCTCCGCCTTGCGGGTGCTGTTCGTCCAGGAGGACGTCGCCGATGGGATGATCAGGATGATCGCCGGCGCGATGGAGGCGCTCAACGTCGGCGATCCGCGCGACCTCATGACCGACGTCGGTCCGGTCATCGACGAACCGGCGAAGAAGGTGCTCGACGAACATCTCGAGTGGCTCGACGAGAATGCGAAGAAAATTTGCCGCCTGGACCCGCCCAAGGAGGCCGCGCACGGCTGCTTCGTTCCTCCGGCGCTTTATGAAATTCAGTCTCTAAGCCAATTGGATCGCGAGAATTTCGGCGCAATCCTGCACGTCGTCCGCTTTGCCGCGGACGAGCTCGACAAGGTCGTCGAGGCGATCAACACGACCGGATTCGGCCTCACTCTCGGGCTTCAGAGCCGCATCGACACCGTGCGCGATTATGTCGAGGAGCATGCGCGGGTCGGCAATCTCTATGTCAACCGCAACCAGATTGGCGCGGTGGTCGAAAGCCAGCCGTTCGGAGGCGAGGGCTTGAGCGGTACCGGGCCAAAAGCGGGCGGTCCGCATTATGTCGCACGCTTCGCGACCGAGCGCGTGACCTGCATCGACACGACCGCTGCCGGCGGCAACGCGAGCCTCATGGCTTCAATCGACGGCTGAACTACAGCGCGCCGGCGGCAAAATCCGCGCGGCTTTCGACCGTCAGCTCATCTTCGAGATTCTCGCGGTCGCGGCCGATGGTCGCGGTGGCGCAGTGCGTCCCTTCGATGAAATAGCGGGCGATGAACGATCCGTTCTCGAAATCGCCTTCGCACGTGACCGCGTCCCAGCCGCTAGCGCGCCCGACATAGCGGATCGAAACGCCATATTGCTCGGTCCAGAAGAAGGGCGCGGAATCGAAGCGCTTGCGCTTGCCGAGCATGTTGGCCGCCGCCGTCTCGCCCTGCCGCTCCGCGACGACCCAATGCTCAATCCGCGCGCGCTCGCCGGAGATCGGCTCTGGATAAGCCGCGATGTCGCCGGCGGCGTAGATGCCCGGCACGCTGCTCTCGAGGAATTCGTCGACGATCACACCGTTGTCGACCGCGGCCCCGGCGCTTTCGGCAAGCGCCGTGCGCGGATGGACGCCGATGCCGAGGAGGACGAAATCGCCGCTCACTCGCCCGCCGTCGGCAAGGGTCACGGCTGCTCCGTCGAAGCCGGTCACGACCGAGCTCAAGTGGAAACGGACGCCGTTGCGTTCGTGGAGCGCCTGTAGCTGCTGGCCGAGCTCCTTGCCGAACACGCGGTCGAGCGGCACTTCCTCCACCGAGACGATGTCCACTTCAACGCCGCGGTGGCGGAGCGCGGCGGCGGCTTCGAGCGCGATGAAGCTCGCGCCGATGATCACCGCGCTGGTGCCCTCCTTCGCCTGCTCCGCGATGGCCCGGGCATCGGCCACAGTGCGAAGCGTGTGGGCATTCGGACGGTCGAAGCCGGGGACGTTCAGTTGGTTCGGCTCCCCGCCCGTCGCGATCAGCAGCCGGTCGAACGGCAATTGCTCGCCGGAAGCGCAGCGGACGGTCCGTCCTGCCGCGTCGATCCCGACGACTTCGGTCGAAAGCCGGAGATCGATCTTGTTGTCGCGATACCAGTCTTCGCCCCGAAGCCACAGCCACTCCTGGGGCATCTCGCCGGCAAGATAATCCTTCGAAAGATTGGGGCGGTCGCAGGGTGGGTCGGCATCGGCGCTGAGGATTGTGACCGAACCGGCAAAACCAAGCCGGCGAAGCTCGAGCGCGCAGGCAAGACCCGCAGCACCGCCGCCGACGATTACGATCTTCTCGACATCGCTCTGCGTCGAAGCGTGCTCGGACTGCCCCTCGAGCTTGCGCCTCACGAACGCCTTCTCACCTTCGACCTCTACTTGCCAGCGGTCGAGCGCGTCGAGAGCGGGGGCGCGGAGCGCCGCTCCGGTGCGAAGGTCGAAGCAGGCGTGATGGAGCGGGCAGCGGACGGTCGTTTGCCCGATGATTCCATCCGCAAGCGCTGCACCATAATGCGTGCAGGTGCCGCTTATGGCGTGAAGCTGCCCATCGATGTTCGACAGCAGCACCGCATCTTCGCCGACGCGACCGGCGAGAGTGGAGCCCTCAGGCACTTGCGAAAGATCGATTCCGTCCGAGAAGTCCGGCCCCGTCGCGCTTGCTGCTTCACCCACCTGCTTTCGCCTCCTGTCCAACCGCAAGGTTGGATAGCAAAGGGTCGCCCAAGGTTCCTATTGCGGAAGAAGATGGCTCCCCGGGCCTGATTCGAACAGGCGGCCGTCCGATTAACAGTCGGATGCTCTACCGCTGAGCTACCGGGGAGCAGCCCCA
>JABFXK010000122.1 GCA_013361785.1 Sphingomonas sp. | reverse complement strand
GACCGGCTTCGAGCTTCGCGAGCACCGACCGCGCGCGCGCGACGACCGAGGGCGGAAGTCCGGCGAGCTTGGCGACAGCGATGCCGTAGCTGCGGTCCGCGGCTCCGTCGGCGACTTCGTGGAGGAGGACGAGATCGCCCTTCCACTCGCGTGCTCGGACGTGGTGCAGCGAGAGCGAGTCGAGTCGGCCGGCGAGCCGCGTCAGCTCGTGATAATGGGTCGCGAACAAGGTTCGACACGCCACCTCGTCGTGCATCGCCTCGACCACGGACCAGGCGATCGCGAGTCCATCATACGTCGACGTGCCGCGACCGATCTCGTCGAGGATGACGAGGCTGTGCGGGGTTGCCTGAGCGAGGATGGCGGCGGTTTCGACCATCTCCACCATGAAGGTCGAGCGGCCGCGCGCGAGATTATCCGACGCGCCGACGCGGCTGAACAGCCGATCGACGATTCCGACCGTCGCCCGCGCCGCCGGAACGAAGGAGCCGGCCTGCGCCAGCACGACGATCAGCGCCGTCTGCCGCAGGAACGTCGACTTGCCGCCCATGTTCGGACCGGTGATCAGCCACAGGCGATCGTTCCGGCCCATCGAGAGATCATTGGCGACGAAGCGCTCGCCCTGCTGCCCAAGTGCGGCTTCGACTACCGGGTGGCGGCCAGCTTCGATTTCGAGGCAGGCCTCAACGGTGAGTTGCGGAGCGGTCCAGCCGCCCTCTGCTGCCCGGTGCGCGTGGCTGGCCGCAACGTCGATGCGCGCGACGGCTTCGGCGGTGGCGGTGATCTGTGGAGCGGCTGAAACCGCGAGCTGCGTCAGCTCCTCGGCATGCGCCGCTTCGGCAGCCAGCGCGTGAGCGCCGGCCTCGATGACTCGGGTCGCCTCCTCGTGAAGCTCGGGCGAATTGAAGCGGACAACTCCGGCGAGCGTCTGACGGTGGGTGAAGCCGCTGTCCGGCGCCATCAGCCGGTCGGCGTGCTTCGCCGACACTTCGACATGATAGCCGAGTACGGCGTTATGGCGGATCTTGAGCGAGGTGATGCCGGTCGAATCGCGGTAGCGGGCTTCGAGCTCCGCAATGGCGCGGCGGCCGTTCGAAGCAGCATCGCGCAGCGCGTCGAGCGCGGCATCGTAGCCTTCGGCGATATAGCCGCCCTTCGATGCGTCGATCGAGGGCGAGTCGACCAGCGCGGCCCGAAGCCGGTCCACCAAGGCTGCGTGGCGGCCGAGCCGCGGCAGCAGCTCGTCGAGGAGCCGCGGGCGATCCGGTTCGAACTCCAACTCGTCTCTCAGCGCAGCCGCTCCCGCGAGGCCGCCGCGGAGCAGCGCGAGGTCGCGCGGGCTGCCACGGCCGGCGGACAGCCGCGCAAGCGCTCGCGAAATGTCGGGCAATTGCTTGAGCGCGACTCGGACGCGTTCGCGTCGGAGGGGCGCTTCGTGCAGCCAGGCAACGAGCGCAAGTCGGCGTTCGATCGCGGCGCGGTCGGTCAGAGGCGCCGCAATATCCTCGCACAGGAGGCGGCGCCCCGCGGCGGTCTGGCAGCGGTCGATTTCCGCGAGAAGGCTCCCTTCGAGCGTCCCGCTGACCGATCGCGTCAGCTCGAGGCTGTCGCGCGTGGCCGTATCGATCGCCATGAGCCCCGAGCGGCTGATCCGGCGCGGAGCGTCAAGCAGGATCCCGGCGCCTTTCTGGGTCGCGTCGAGGTAAGCGAGAAGTCCGCCCGCGGCCGCAAGTTCTGCGCGCGAGGGTGACCCAAGCCCGTCGACGGTTGAAAGGCCGAAGCGGCTCTTGAGCGCCCGTTCTCCGGTCAGGCTGTCGAACCCGCCCTTGCCGGCCGACGCTCGAAAGCCGGGAACGGCAGAATCTGCAATCGTCTCGGCAGGTGACAGTCGCGCGAGTTCTGCTGCAAGCTCGCCCGGCCCGCAGCTCACCAGCTCGAACCGGCCGGTCGAAATATCGGCGGCTGCGATCGCCCAATCGTCACCCGCCCGCCCAATCGCCGCCAGCCAATTAGCGGAGGAGGATTCGAGCAACGTCTCTTCGGTCAAAGTACCCGGCGTCACGAGGCGGATGATCGCCCGTTCGACGAGCGCCTTAGAGCCGCGAGCCTTGCGGGCTTCGGCGGGGCTCTCGGTCTGCTCAGCGATCGCGACCCGGTGACCCGCTTTGATCAGGCGGGCGAGGTACGACTCCGCCGAGTGGACGGGCACGCCGCACATCGGGATTGGCTCGCCGCCGTCCTCGCCGCGCTTGGTCAGCGCGATGTCGAGACTCGCCGACGCGGCCTTGGCGTCATCGAAGAACAGTTCGAAGAAATCCCCCATCCGGTAGAAGAGCAAAGCATCGCCGGCTTCTTCCTTGAGTCGCCGGTACTGGGCCATCATCGGGGTGGGAGCGTCGGCTCGTGCCATCGCCCATGAGCCTAGCGGTTTCGCGGGACGTGCGAAATGGACTAAGGCCGCTGCCCATGTCGGAATCCAACGTCAAATATACCGAAGCCGAAGCTCTCGATTTCCACTCGCACGGACGGCCGGGAAAGCTCGAGATCATCGCTTCCAAGCCGATGGCGACACAGCGCGACCTCAGCCTCGCTTATTCGCCTGGCGTCGCGGTCCCGGTACGGGCGATCGCTGAAAATCCGACCTGCGCTTACGACTATACGACGAAGGGCAACCTCGTGGCCGTGATCTCGAACGGCACGGCGATCCTCGGCCTCGGCAATCTGGGAGCGCTCGCGTCGAAGCCCGTGATGGAAGGCAAGGCGGTGTTGTTCAAGCGCTTCGCCGACGTCGACGCGGTCGACATCGAGGTGAAGACCGACGATGCGCAGCGCTTCATTGACGCGGTCGAGCTGCTCGAGCCGAGCTTCGGAGGGATCAACCTCGAGGACATTGCCGCGCCCGACTGCTTCATCATCGAGCAGACGCTTCGCGAGCGGATGAACATCCCTGTGTTCCACGACGACCAGCACGGGACTGCGATCATCACCGCGGCCGGCCTCATCAACGCTTGCCTTCTGACAAACCGTAAGCTGGCGGACATCCAGGTGGTGGTGAACGGCGCCGGCGCGGCCGCAATCGCGTGCACCGAGCTGGTGAAGGCGATGGGCGTCAAGGGCGACCACGTGATCATGTGCGACCGCAAGGGCGTGATCAGCAAGGATCGCAAGGACCTCGACCAGTGGAAGTCGGCGCATGCGGTCGAAACCGACAAGAAGACTCTCGCCGAGGCGCTGGTTGGCGCCGACGTGTTCCTCGGCCTCTCGGCCGCAGGCGCGCTCAAGCCCGAGATGGTCAAGACGATGGGACAAGAGCCGATCATCTTCGCCATGGCCAATCCGGACCCCGAGATCTGGCCGCCGGACGCGACGGAAGTTCGGCCTGACGCGATCATTGCCCCCGGCCGGTCGGACTTCCCGAACCAGGTCAACAACGTCCTCGGCGTCCCGTTCATTTGTCGGGGCGCGCTCGACGTCCGAGCGACGGCAATCAATGACGCGCGGACGATCGCCGCCGCCGAAGCGCTGGCCGAGCTCGCGCGTGAACCGGTGCCGGAGGAAGTCGCTGCGGCTTACGGCGGACGCTCGCAGAGCTTCGGCCGCGACTATATCATCCCCGCGCCATTCGATCCGCGGCTCATGGAGGTGGTCGCCTCAGCGGTCGCCGAGGCGGCGGTCCAGAGCGGAGTCGCGCAACGGCCGATCGCGAACATGGAGGCTTATCGGCAGGAGCTGAGGGCACGCCTCAACCCGACCGTGTCGGTGATGAGCCTCGCCTATGAGAATGCGCGGCAGAACCCGAAGCGCGTGCTGTTTGCCGAAGGCGAGGAGCCGAACGTGCTTCGCGCCGCGATCGCCTTCAAGGAAGCGGGCTACGGCACTCCGGTGCTGGTCGGGCGCGAAGAGGTCTACGACCTTTTGAAGGAAATGGGCGTCGATGATCCCAAGACTTACGAGGTCCTCAACAGCCGCAATTCGCCGCTCGTCGGCCGAGCCGTCGATTACATCTATGCCCGGCACCAGCGTCATGGACTGCTCCGCCGCGAGATCGAGCGGATGGTGAACCAGGACCGCAACTATTTCGCGGCGGCCATGCTGGCGCTTGGCGAAGCCGACGCGATGATCACCGGAACGACGCGCCCGTTCAGCCAGTCGCTCCGCCAGGTGCGCACGGTGATCGATGATGAACCCGGAGCGACACCGTTTGGAATCAACGTAATCGTCAGCCGAAGCCACACCGTGCTGATCGCCGACACCGCAGTCACCGAGCGGCCCACTCCGGAGCAATATGCCGCGATCGCGATGCGCGCTTCCTCCTTCGCCCGACGCATGGGGCTGGAGCCGAGGGTCGCGTTCATCAGCTACACGACCTTCGGGAATCCGCCCGGAATGCACATCGAAGGGCTGCGCGAAGCAGTGAAGCTGCTCGATACCTTCCACCCGGACTTTGAATATGAAGGCGAAATGGCGCCCGATGTCGCGCTCAATTACGAGATGCAGCGGCGCTATTATCCCTTCACGCGCCTTTCGGGGCCGGCGAACATCCTGGTGATGCCGGGCCTGCAGTCGGCGAGCCTTTCGGCGAAACTGTTACGCGAGCTCGGCGGCGAGAGCGTCCTCGGTCCCTATCTGCTTGGGCTCGAGCGGCCGGTGCAGATCGCGCCGATGACCGCGAGCGCGTCAGATCTGGTGATGCTCGCCGTGCTTGCCGCCGGCGATGCGCAGGCCCGCCAGCAACGACATCACGCCAAGGCCTAAATCCGCTCCACCGAGCTCACCGGATCGGCTTCGCGCAGCGAGGCGATAATTGCGTGAAGATGCGCAAGATCGTGCACTTCAATATCGAGATGGAAGGTCTGGAAGCTGCCGTCGCGGTGGACGAGCTGAAGGTTGATGATGTTGGCGTGCTTTGCTCCGAGGATCCCGGACATCGTGCCGAGAGCGCCTGGAATATCTCGCAGGATCACGGCAAGCCGCGCGGCGCCGCCGTCCGAGCCTTCGCCCCAGGCGAGGTCGAGCCAGTCGGCGTCGATCCCGCTCGCGAGCGTGTCGCAGCCGATCACATGGACTTCGATCTCCTCGTCCTCGCGCCTCAGCCCGACGATCCGGTCGCCGGGTATTGGATGACAGCATTGGGCGAGGTGATAGGCGACTCCGGGAGTGAGGCCCTTGATCGAGATCGCCTTGCGTTGACCGAGCGGGCGCGGCGCGACGTCGGCGCCGGCTGAGCCGGGCATCAGCGCTTCCATCAGCGCCTCGTCGCTGACTCGCTTGCGGGCGATCGCGATCATCAGCTCGTCGGCATTCTCGATCTTGAGCTTCTTCAAGGCGCGCTTTTGCGCATCCTTGTCGAGCTCCGCAGGCAGGCGGGCGACGATCTCGTCATAGATCTTCCGGCCGAGCTCGACCGTCTCCTCGCGTTCCTTGTGGCGGACGAAGCGGCGGACGCCGGCGCGCGCCTTGCCCGTCGCGACGAAGCGAAGCCAGCTTGGCTGCGGATGCTGGGCTTCGGAGGCGAGAATTTCGACCTGGTCGCCGTTCTCCAGCATCGTTCGCAAGGGGACCACTCGGCCGTTGACCTTCGCGCCGACGGTGCGGTCGCCAAGGTCGGTGTGCACCGCATACGCGAAGTCGACCGGTGTCGCGCCCTTGGGCAGCTGGATGAGCTCGCCTTTCGGCGTAAAGGCGAAAATCCGATCCTGGTACATTGCCATCCGGGTGTGCTCGAGAAGCTCTTCGGGGCTCTCGGCATGGTCGAGGATTTCGACGAGGTCGTCGACCCACGGGATGTTCATCTCGCCCTTGGGCTTTCCCTCCTTGTAGGCCCAGTGGGCGGCGAGGCCGCGCTCGGCCTGTTCGTGCATCTCGCGGCCGCGGAGCTGGATCTCGAGCCGCAGCTTCGAATCATGGATCACCGACGTGTGCAGGGAGCGGTAACCGTTCCGCTTGGGCGTCGAGATGTAATCCTTGAACCGGCCCGGAACCATTGGCCAGCGGCGGTGGATCAGGCCGAGCGCGCGATAGCAATCGGCGACGTCGTCGACGATGATCCGGAACGCCATCACGTCGGACAATTGCTCGAAGCTGATGTGCCGCTCGGCCATCTTCTTCCAGATGGAAAACGGATGCTTCTGCCGTCCGGTGACCTCGGCCTCGAGGCCGTTGTCTGTGAGATAGAGCTGAAGGCCGAGGCCGATGCGGTTGACGAGGTCGCCGCCCGATTCGGTCAGCTGCTTGAGGCGCCGCATGATGGAGGCGTAGGCGTCCGGCTCCAGCTCGCGGAACGCGAGCGTCTGCATCTCGGTCATCATCTCGTACATGCCGATACGCTCGGCGAGCGGCGCGTAGATGTCCATCGTCTCGCGCGCGATCCGCCGGCGCTTCTCCTCGGACGGGATGTGATGGAGCGTGCGCATGTTGTGCAGCCGGTCGGCAAGCTTCACCAGAAGCACGCGGATGTCGTCGCTCAGGGCGAGCAGGAACTTGCGGAGATTCTCGGCCGCGCGCTCGTTTTCCGACTGCGCCTCAATCTTGCTGAGCTTCGTGACTCCGTCGACGAGGCGCGCGACGTCCTTGCCGAACAGCTT
>JABFXK010000265.1 GCA_013361785.1 Sphingomonas sp. | reverse complement strand
CAGCTCGGGACGCCGCACGTCGACCGAAACGCCCGGCCACAACAGCATCACGAGCCAGAGCGCGAAACCGACGAAGAACGCGCGCGTGACCGCTGCCCCCACCAATCCCGCGATAAGCTCGCCGGTCGACAGCGGCGGCATCAGATAATCGACGATATTGCCCTGGATCTTGCCGACCAGCAGCGAGAAGCTCGCATTGGCGAAGGCGTTCTGCATCATCGCCATCACGATCAGGCCGGGAGCGAGAAAGTCCGTGAAATGGACGCCCATGATCGTTCGGCCGCTCCGGCCGAGCGCGACCGTGAAGATCACGAGATAGAGCAGCTGGGTGATCGCCGGCGCCCAGACGGTCTGCATCTGGACCTTGAAGAACCGCCTCACCTCCTTGATATAGAGGGTCTTGAGGCCTCCCCAATTGACGCCCTTCAGCACCGGCTTGCCCGGCGCGAAGCGCACCCAATTGTGGGATTGGTCGTTCATTTGAAGGTCGCGCTATCCGCTGAAGCGGCGGCCCGCAAGGAATTGGAGCAGTTTTGCAAATGTCGTGGACCGAAGACCGGATCGAGCGCCTGAAGAAGATGTGGCACGAAGGCGCAACCGCGAGCCAAATCGCCGACGAGCTCGGCGGAGTCAGCCGCAATGCGGTCATCGGCAAGGCCCACCGCCTCGGCCTCGAGCAGCGCCCTTCGCCGGTGAAGCCCGGGGACGAGAAGGAGCTCAGGAAACCCGCTCCCGCCGCCGCCGCTCCGGCTCCGAAGCCGGCGAAAGCAGAAGCGCCGAGGACAGCGGCACCGTCTCCCGCGCCCGCCGCTGCCACTCCCCACTCGGCTCCGCACCGCTCGTCCGCGCAGGAAATGCAGTACCGCTCGATCGGCCCGGGTGGCTTCATTCGCCAGGGTCCCGGCGAGCAGCAGGCGCCGATCCCGCCCGCTCCGCCGCGCCGCCTCGTGCCCGCCAAGCCGAGCCCGGAGGTCGCCGACAAGACCAGCCTGCTCGACCTCAACGACCGCATCTGCAAATGGCCGATCGGCCACCCGGGCGAACCGGACTTCCATTTCTGCGGGCAAGCCGCGAACCCCGGCTTCCCCTATTGCGTCGAGCATTGCGGCGTCGCCTATCAGGCGCAGCTCCCGCGCCGCGACCGCAGGCCCCCGCCGCCGCTTCCCTTCGGTGGCCCCCGCGTCCGCTGAATTCCTCCCTTCGAGCGCAGCTCGTGGGGAGGGGAACCATTGAACGAAGATTCGATGGTGGAGGGGTAAATTGCTGAACGCCGAAGACCTCCCGCGCATCATCTTCGGCTGCGGCAATTTCGGGGGGATCGGCTCCTCGCCCGCGCTTCGCCACGCCGGCGACAGCGAGGAACAGGCGCTGGAGCTGCTCGACCGCGCCCGCGACGTCGGCCTCACCCGCTTCGACACCGCCAACACCTACGGGGGCGGCACGAGTGAGATGATCCTCGGCAAATGGCTCCGCGCGCAGGGCAGCGACTTCGTCAGCCAGGCGCAGATCGCGACCAAGGTCGGCAATCCCAACGGCTGTCCGCCGGGCGAAACGCCGCTCAGCGCAAGCCAGATCGGCCATCACCTCGACCAGTCGCTCCACCGTCTCGGGCTCGAGCGGATCGACCTCTTTTACATCCATGAGTTCGACCGCGTGACTCCGATCGACGAGGTGCTCAAGGCAATGAACCGCGCGGCCGAGGCGGGAAAGATCGACCGCTTCGGCGTCTCCAACGCCTCTCTCACAGACGTCAAGGTCGTGAAGAATCGCGCTCCGACCGCCCTCGCCTCACGCTTCGAATATGTGCAGAACGAGTACAATCTGCTCGCCCTCGCGGACGCTTCGGAGCTGATCCCCTGGTGCGCCGAAAACCATTTCCGCTACACCGCCTTCAGTCCGCTCGCAGGCGGATTGCTCACCGGCAAATACCGGCTGGGCGAGGAGCCGCCGACCGGCAGCCGGCTCGCGCACGCAGCCGAGATCTACAGCAGCTATCTCAACGAGGAATCCTTCGCCGCGATCGACCTGCTTCGGCGTTCGGCCGACAAGCGCCAGCAGACCATGGCGGAAGCCGCCCTGCGCTTCGTCCTAGACACGCCGGGCGTCGACAGCCTGATCATCGCCCCGCGCCGCATCGCGCATTTCGCGGGCCTTGGGCTCGAGCCGCAGTAGCGCCTAGGTGCCGGCTGCGGTCGCGCTGGCGAACCCGCACTGCTTCTGCTCCATCGCGATCTGCTTGGTGATCCGCGTGGCGTTCTCCGCATAGGCCTCGGCCACCGAGCCGTGGTTCACGGTCTTGCCGCGGAGCGGGCTGACTCGATCGCAAATGTGGAAGACATGCGGCGTCGCCGCCTTCTTCGCCCCGTTCTCCGGAGCAATCCAGTAGACCACGTCCTGGCCCGCCGGGTTCGCCGAGGTTTTCGTCGCATCGGTCACCGTCTTCGTATCGCGCGCGATGTCCTGCGCCTGCGAAGCCACCTCGGGTGAGCAGTCGGTCTTGGGCTGATTGGCTCTGATCTCGGCCGCGCACTTGTTCATGTCCTTGGTGTACTGCTCGACCGACGGCGGATGATAGCTGACGCCGATCAGCGACGCGACGATCGCCAGGACCACGCCGACGCCGCCCGCGATCTTCTTGTTCTTGGGGTCCATGTCCTGGTCCATGAAGATCAGGACGATGAGCGGCAGGAAGGCGATCACGGTGATGATCGCGCCAAGCTGGTTCTGGAAGAAGAAGCGCGCGCGGTCCGACTCTCGTGCCGGATCCTGCTTGTTCGCGGCCTTCCACATCAGGCTGCCCGCAATGGCGAAAATAGCGATACCGGCGAGGATTCCGATCAGCAGCGGCAGGTTGCCGTGGTCGAACTTGTGCTGGAGCAGCAGGACGACGCCGGCGATCTCCCCACCGATCGCGATCACCCAGGCGATCGCCGCGAATATCCTCAGGCGCGTTGCGGCGGACTTCTGGTCGTGCGTCGCACGCCACTCGCTCGTGATATCAGTGTCCGCGTCGGTCTTTCTATTGGCCATGGTCACGCTCCCCTGTCGAAAGCTGAACTCAATCTCGCGACTGCTCCGGCTCCCTGCCTGGATAGGTCTCCCGCTTTAAAAGTCGAGCCAGGTGGGCGGCGTTTGCCGCAACGCCCTTCGCAAGTTCCAAGACCTGCTTGGGGACCTGATCGAGCTCCTTGAAGTCCGTCTTGTGCATGGCCTCGCCGACCCAATAGCAAGCCGCCATCGCCGGAATCGTCCACCCGACGTCGTTCAGCGCCTGGAATAGCTCGGCGGTCACGTGGTGCGCCCCGTCCTCATTCCCGACGATCGCCGCGACCGCCACCTTGCCGAACGCCGGCGAGCGGCCGCGCTCGTCCATCTCGCTGAAGAAGGCGTCCATACGCTCGAGCACCCGCTTGGCGAGGCTGGACGGCTGGCCGAGCCAGATCGGCGTCCCGAAGACGAGGATGTCGGTTTCAAGGATGCGCCTGCGAACGTCGGGCCAAGCGTCGCCCGGCCCCTCGTCGGAAGTGACGCCCGGAAGAATGTTGTGCTCGGCGATTCGGATCGTCTCTTTGACTTCGACGCCATGGGACGACAGCGCGCCGGCGATCAGACCCACCATCTTGTCCGTGGATGACGGCGGATCGTCGCAGCTCTTCAACGTGCAATTGATGGCGATCGCGGTCAGGCTCATGGCGCTCCTCCGTTAGGAGGGAGCGGGTCAGCAGCGGATTGGTTCCGGCAGGAAAAAAGCCCCGGAAGCGCTTGGCTCCCGGGGCTCGTGATTTCAGCCGTTAGCCGCGCTTCACGCGTGCTCGGCTTCGGCGTCGACCGTCTGCTTCGACGCGGACTTGTCGCCGATCGTGCCCTGCTGTCCGCCGATGTTGATCTTCCTCGGCTTCATCGCCTCGGGGATCTCGCGGACCAGCTCGATCGAGAGCAGCCCGTCCTTCATGTCCGCGCCCTTGACCTGGATATGGTCGGCAAGCGCGAAGCGGCGCTCGAACGAACGGGTCGCGATCCCGCGGTAGATATAGTCCGAACCCTTCTCGCCCGCCTCGTCATTCTTGCGGCCCGACACGATCAGCACGTTCTGCTGGGCCGTGATGTCGATCTCTTCGGGCTTGAACCCGGCGATCGCGAGCTCGATGCAATAATCATTGTCGCCCTTCTTGATCAGGTCGAAGGGCGGATAATTCTCCTGGCTCCCTTGGCCGGAGCTGTTCTCGAGCATGTCGAACAGCCGGTCGAAGCCGACAGTGGAACGCCGGAACGGCGCAAAATCGAAAGCACTGCGCATAATATTATCCTCCTTGTGTAAGCGAGGGCGGAGCGCGCGGCTGCGTATGGGAGCCGAGCGCTCCGTCACCGGACCCTTGAGCGGCATCCGGCACGGCAAAATTTGGAACTCGGTTTTCCGCTTTCAAGAGCTGTGGAAAACGACTGGTCGCTGCCTTGGCACGGTCTGAATCAAGGCCCTATACCTAGGCGCCAATGGCCGACCTGTTCTCGTCTTCCGCTTCGCCTGCTTCCGACAATTACGATGCGTCCGCGATCGAGGTGCTGGAGGGGCTGGAGCCCGTCCGCCGCCGCCCCGGAATGTATATCGGCGGGACCGACGCGCGCGCCCTCCACCACCTCGCCGCCGAGGTCATCGACAATGCGATGGACGAGGCGGTCGCCGGCTTCGCCACCCGGATCGAGGTCACGCTCGAGACCGGCAACCGCCTCAGCGTCACCGACAACGGCCGCGGGATCCCGGTCGACCCGCACCCCCGCTTCCCCGGCCAGAGCGCGCTCGAGGTCATCATGACCACGCTCCACTCGGGCGGGAAGTTCGAAGGCAAGGCCTACTCCACCAGCGGCGGTCTCCACGGCGTCGGAGTCAGCGTCGTCAACGCCCTCTCGACCGAGACGATCGTCGAGGTCGCCCGCGACAAGACCCTCTACCGCCAGACCTTCTCCAAGGGCCTTCCCACCTCCAAGCTCATCGAAGTCGGCGCCGCCCCCAACCGCCGCGGCACCACCGTCGCCTTCACCCCTGACCCCGAGATCTTCGGCGCCGACGCGGCGTTCAGCCCGGAGCGGCTCTACAAGCTCGCCCGCTCCAAGGCGTACCTGTTCGCCGGCGTCGAGATCCGCTGGCGCTGCGACCCTGCCCTCGCGTCGGAAACCGTCCCCGAAAACGCGGTCTTCCACTTCCCCGGGGGCCTCGCCGACAATCTCGCCGAGCAGATCGGCGAGCGTCCCACCATCACCAACCAGCCCTTCACCGGCCGCCAGGACTTCGCGCCCGATCCTTCGGGGCAGCCCCAGGGCAGCGCCGAATGGGCCGTCGCCTGGCCGCTCTTCAGCGACGGCAGCGAAAGCTACTACTGCAACACCATCCCCACGCCCGACGGCGGCACGCACGAGGCGGGGCTCCGCGCCGCGCTGACCAAGGGCATCCGCGCGTTCGGCGAGCTGGTCGGCAACAGACGCGCCAAGGACATCACCACCGACGATGTCTTCAACGGCATCGAGCTGATGCTCAGCGTCTTCATCCGCAATCCCCATTTCCAGAGCCAGACCAAGGACCGCCTGACCAGCATCGAGGCGGCGCGCTTCGTCGAGGCGGCCGTGCGCGACCATTTCGACCATTATCTCGCCGACAACATGGACCGCGGCCGCGCCCTCCTCGGCGCGATCGTCGAGCGGATGGAGGAGCGCCTCAAGCGCCGCGCCGAGCGCGAGGTGCAGCGCAAGACCGCGACCTCCGCCCGCAAGCTCCGCCTCCCCGGCAAGCTCACCGACTGCGCCAATGACGATCCCCAAGGCACCGAGCTCTTCATTGTCGAGGGCGACAGCGCCGGCGGCTCCGCCAAGCAGGCGCGCGATCGCAAGACCCAGGCGATCCTGCCCATCCGCGGCAAGATCCTCAACGTCGCCTCCGCCACCGCCGACAAGATCCGCGCCAATACCGAGATCGCCGACCTCACGCTGGCTCTAGGCTGCGGCACCCGCGACAAGTTCAACGAGGAGGCGCTTCGCTACGAGCGGGTCATCATCATGACCGACGCCGATGTCGACGGCGCCCATATCGCGACTCTTCTGATGACCTTCTTCTTCCAGGAAATGCCCGAGCTCGTCCGCCGCGGCCACCTGTTCCTCGCCCAGCCCCCGCTCTACCGCCTCACCGCCGGCGCCAAGACCCTCTACGCGCGCGACGACGCCCACCGCGCCGAGCTCGAAGGATCAGAGTTCAAGGGCAAGAAGGTCGAGGTGTCACGGTTCAAGGGTCTCGGCGAGATGAACCCCGCGCAGCTCAAGGAAACCACCATGGACCCGGCGAGCCGGAGCATGATCAAGATCACGCTCCCGAGCCAGTACGAAGACCGCCAGCCGATCAAGGACCTGGTCGAGCGGCTGATGGGGCGGGATCCGGCGCAGCGGTTTGAATTCATTCAGGCGAGAGCCAGCGCGATAGAGGATGATGCGATTGATGCGTGAAGCCTAATATCTGTAATGGGTGAAAAGCCGACGTTAGGACCCAAGGCCAACTGCTCGCTCCGCTCCCGCGATTGCAGCTCATTGCCGCCTTCGGAGCGCCTCGCTAAGCAATGCCAGTGCAGGAACGGGTCAGCGTCATAGATGGCTTTGCCGAT
>JABFXK010000187.1 GCA_013361785.1 Sphingomonas sp. | reverse complement strand
ACCTCATGATCTATTGGATACCGCGGCTGTGAGCTGGGCACGGATCCGCGACGGCTTTTTGCCCTGGGCGGGTCTCGCGCTCGGCACGGTCGGATTCTTCCTCGCGCATCAGATCGGGTCCGATGCGACCGTCCAGGACTGCCGCGTCGGGAGCCCGTGGATCGTGGCCCTTGGGACGCTGATCGGACTTGCGGTCATCGGAACCGGCGCGTTCGGCTCCTGGCGCGTCTACGCGGCGGAGGGCGAAGCGCCGGCGAGACGCCTCGTCGCCATCGTCGGACTGCTTGCTTCGGCGCTCTACGTCATCGGCGTCGTCCTGCCTTTCGTCGCCGCGTTGGTGATCCCGCGGTGCTGGGCCTGAACATGCACGACCATCACGATCTCGGCTGGACCCTCGATCCTTTGTTGGTGGTTCCGCTGGGCCTGTCATTGCTGATCTATCTCGCCGGTTGGTGGCGGCTGTCGCGCCGGGCGGCGACGCCGGTCCGGCCGGGATTGTTCCTCTGCGGCTGGCTCGTCTTGACATTGTCGCTCACGTCGCCGCTGCACGAGGCGGGCGAACGCAGTTTCACCATGCACATGATCGAGCACGAGCTGATCATGCTCGTGGCGACGCTCCTCCTTGCTGCCTCCGGAGCCGGCGGAGTCCTCGCGTGGGGCCTGCCGCGGCCGCTGCGCCGGGCACTCGGCGGAAGGTGGAAGGCGCCGCTTCAAAGCCTCTGGCGACGGCTCACGGAGCCCGTCACCGCCACCGTCGTTCAGGGCGTCGTGATGTGGGCATGGCACGCGCCGTTCCTGTTCGACCGCGCGCTCGACAGCTTCGGCTGGCACATCGCGCAGCATGCCTGCTTCTTCGTCAGCTCACTGCTTGTCTGGTGGGCAATGCTGCACCCGCGCGGCCGCGCCGGTGGTTATGGCGTGTCCGCCGCCTGCCTATTCGCCACCTCGCTTGTCGGCGGAGCGCTCGGTGCGCTGATGAGCCTGTCGTCGAGCCCGTGGTACGCCGATTATGCCGCAATGGGCATGACTGGCATCGGCCTCGACCCGGTCGACGACCAGCGTCTCGCGGGCCTCATCATGTGGATACCGGGGGGCGCCTTTCACGGCATCGCGGCGCTGGTGCTCTGCTACAAATGGCTAAAAGCGTCGGAAGGAGGCCATGCTGCGCTCCCTGTCCACTAGCGCCTTTCTGGCGATCCTCGCTGGCATCCTTTTCGCGATCGCACTGATCGCCATTGTCTACGAATATGCCGAGCAGCGCACGCGGCTGCGCATCCATGCGGCGGCCGAGACGGGCGGCGATCCGCGCCGCGGCGAGGCAATGTTCATCCAGTACGGCTGCGGCAGCTGTCACGCCCTGAGGAACGTGCGAGAAGCCACCGGCATGGTTGGTCCGCCGCTCGACGGAGTGGCGCTGCGGGTGATCATCGGCGGGCACCTCGCCAACAATCCGGCGAACATGCAGAAATGGATCCGGGATCCGCAGCACGTTTCGCCGGGCACCGCCATGCCCGACCTTCACGTCGGCGAAGGCGACGCGCGCGACATCACGGCTTTCCTCTACACGCGAGCGAAGTAGCGACGCCTAGGCGGCGTCCGAGAACTCTTCCCAATTCTGGGGCGCGACACGGACGAGCTCGGTTCCGCACCGCTTGCACCGGCTTCGCCACCGACCGTTGACGACATGAGCATGCCGCGCGGATCGACGATGACCCAGGATGCGGCACAAAATCCGAGCAAGCACAACGCAACTCCTACAGACGCCTTATACCGGGTTCGACCAACTAACCCCAGTCAAATCCCATTCAGGCTATCGCCTTGGAGTTGCCGGGATGGCTGCCTGGTCTTTGTGGAAGAAGCATGATCAGGCCAAGGATGATCATCGCGAGGACGACGGAGGCGAGCGGCCGGCTGAACTCGAGGCCGCCTTTGGCCATGGGCTTGTCGAGGAAATCGCCTACCGTCGCGCCCAGCGGACGCGTCAGGATGAAGGCGGCCCAGAATAAGGCTACGTGGCTGACCCGCGTCGCGAAATAGAGGATCGCCAGGATCGCCAGCGCCGCCCCAAACAGGAGGGCGCCCCCGCCGTAACCCGGACCTGCGTCAGCGACCCAATCTCCGAGCGCAGTGCCGAGCGTCTGCGAGAAGGTGATCGTGATCCAGTAGAAGGCCTCAGCCCTGGGCGTCGAGACGGTGTTGACGTCGATCGTTCCGAGCGCTCGGTGCCAGGTGAACAGCGACAGCAGGACAAGAGCGAGCAGGAGAAGCGAGCCCCCCGGATAGCCGATCCCGAGCGAACGATCGGCGAAGTCGGCAAGCGTGGTTCCACAGGTCGTGGAGGCGATGATCGTCGCCCAGTAGAGCCAGGGATTGAAACTTCTCGCTCTGATCTGCAGCCATACGAGCAAAACGAGGGCGACGCCGAAGATCGCGGTTCCGACCAGGTAACCATTGACGGCGGCTTGTCCGGCCTCCGGCGTCGTTTCGCCGAGCCAGCTCATGCTCACCGTATCGCCACCGGTTTCGCCGAGTGTCGTCGCGAGGACCTTGATGATCCAGAAGCCGAGCGTGATCGCCGGCACTTTGCTAAGAGCGGGGGTGCCCGGAGTCTCGTCCGTCATCGCCGGCCACAACTAATCGAAGATCGCTCGAGTGCCAGAGCCCGAACATGAACTTTGTGTCAGCTGTCAGCGCAGCCTCAGCCCGATCCACAAAGTCCGCGGCGCCGCTCGTTCGATCGAACCGTCACCACCGATGCCCGCCATGACCAGAGCATTGGTGACGTTTTCCGCGCGGGCGATGAGTTGAAAGCGCCGACTGAGCGGCCATGAGGCCGACGCGTCGAGCGTGGTGGCGCCCTTGAGCACCCGCGTGTTGAGGTCGTCCTCATATTGCGTCCCCACGCGTCGGAGGACGAGTTCGGCGCCCTTGCCGTCCTGCTCCCAGCCGGTGGCAAGCGTGGTCGCGAATCTCGGAGTTTGCGCGGGGCGCAGCCCGTCGAGAAACAATGCCGTGCCGCTCGTCTTCATCCGCGCGTGGCTGAGGCTCGCGCCAGCCCGCAGTGCCCAGGGTCCACGGGTCCAGCCGGCCGACGCCTCGATCCCGCGCACATTCACGGCATCGACATTCTGCCGCTGGCGGAAGGTGCCTCCCGCAGCAACGAAGCCGACCTGCGGGAAGGTTCCCGGCCCGCGCCCGAGGGTCACGTTGGCGATCGCGTCCTTGAGCCGGTTGACGAACCCGGTGACGGACAATCGAACGGGGCCGCGTGAATATTCCATGGCCGCTTCGGCACCGGCGAGCCGCTCGGGATCGAGGTTCGGATTGGCGGCCGTCGCGTCGAGCCCGGCGCGGAACGGGCGGAACAGTTCGTTGAGCGTGGGCATGCGCCAGCCGAGGTAAGCCGCCGAGCGCAGGCTGAAGCCACCGCCGACAGGCATCAGGAGTCCGCCCCGCGCGGTCGGCAGCCAGCCATGACGTCGCGGATCGCTTTCGTTACGCGTGACCACGCCGGTTGCGATCGTCTGCTCGAACAGATGGCCGTCGCTGATTTGCCAGCGGTCGACTCGAGCACCGCCGGTCAGCGTGATTGCACCCAGCTCGGCGGATGCTTCGGCAAAGGCTCCGCCGGTCAGAGTCTCGCCGCCCGCGCGTCGACGCCGCGTCGCCTGGCCGGCGACATAATTGGCGAGCTCGCGGGTTTCCCCGGTCGTTTGCCGCGCGTCCGCACCCAGCCTTAACTCGATTCCCTGGGGCATCGGCGGCCGCAGCTCGAAGCTGCCGCCCATCCCATGCGACGGAACCGAATCCTGCAACAGCACCCGGCTGGCCGTCGTTCGACCGGCGCTTAGACCTGCAGTGCTGCTTCTGAGGTTGCGCCACTGCCAGTAGCCGAGCGCGCTCCATTGCCAGTCGCCGCGCCCGACGAGACGCAGCGCGGCGTCGGTGCCGTTGGTTCGATCGGCACTGAAATCGGTGCCGCGAGTGCGCCAGTCGTGGAAGGCGGCGAGGCTCGCCTGCAACTCGGTCGAGCCGAGAGGCGCGACCCAGCGGCTGCGCCCGCTCCATTCGCGGTACGGTGCGGCGTTGTCCGCAGGACCGCGCGTCTCACTGGTGATAGGAATAAAGCCGTCGCCACGCGCCCCCCGGCCCGAGAGGCTTAGAACGCCGCCTCCAACTTCCATGCCTAATCGTCCGCGCGCCTCGAGCGAGTCCCGGCTTCCGGCATCGATCTCGCCCGAAACGCCTGCGTCCGACCGGCTGGTCATCTCGATCGTTCCCGCCAGCGCGCCGGGACCGTTAGCGACGCTCCCTCCGCCGCGGACCACCCGAATGTCGGCGAGGTTCGATGGATCATAGGCGGGCCAGCTCACCCAACCCCCAAACGGGTCGCTTTGCGGAACTCCGTCGAGCACTAGCAGCGCCCGGCTGGATGCGTTCCCGCCGAGCGCGCGCAACGTTATGCCCTGGCTGGTCGGGTGGCCGCTGCGCGCGTCCGAACGGCGGAACAGCTGGACGCCGGGCACGTCCTTGAGCAGCTGGTCGAGCTCGTGGCTCGGCGCCTGTTCGATCTGCCGCGCGGTGATCCGCTCCACGGTGTAGACCCGCTCGGCCTTCGTTTCAGGCAACGATCGCCCGGTAATGATGATCGCCGGAGGTGGTGGCGGCAGCGCGTCGGCCACTTGGTCCTACAGGATGTCGTAAAGCGTCGCGGCGATCGTCAAAAGCGAAGTTGCCGCGACCGCGAGGAGCGCCCACGGTGCCCACCAGGGCCAGGATAGCTTCTTGGTCTCCGGTGCATTCGCCATGGCCCAAGAATCCCTGCCGAAGCCTACCTGTTCCGTCCAGCGGAATCCTGTCCCTTCAGCGACTATAACTATGGTTAAATTTTTGTTGATAACGCTCTGGTAAATTGGTCTAAAAGCGGCCCAGTCCTTCGGGGCGACTCGACATCTCCAGCCGGGAAGGGGCGCCCGGGTGAATTCGGACGACAAAAAAAGACGGCCTAGCTCGACGCGGGCGCATGCCATCAGGCTTGCCGCCTGCACGATACTGTTCGGGCTTCCGGCAAGCGCGTCGGCGCAATCCACGCCGCCGGTCGTGCCGCCAACGCGTGAGGAGGTGACCCGGCCCGTTGCACCGACACCGCCACCCGAGAGCCGTCTCGAAGTCGTGGGCGGGATCGAACGGGCGCCTTGTGCGCTCGACGGCCCGGAGTTCAGGTCGATCCATTTTGTGCTCCGCGGCGCGGAGTTCGACGGCCTGCAGGGACTGACGCGCGCCGATCTCGTGTCGACCTATGCGCCTTTCATGGGCCGGGACGTTCCGATTTCGACCGTGTGCGAAATCCGCGACCGCGCAGCGACGATCCTTCGAAATGCCGGATACATTGCCGCGGTCCAGGTACCCGAGCAGCGCATCGACGACGGGATCGTCCACTTCCAGGTCCTGATGGCGCACCTGACACAGGTGCGCGTACGCGGCGAGTCGACTGGAGCGCAGAAGGCGCTTGCGGCCTATCTCGGCCAACTCACCAGGCAGCCCTTGTTCAACCGGTACGAAGCCGAACGCTACCTCCTGCTTGCAAGCGATCTTCCCGGTTACACGGTCCGTCTGACGCTTCGCCCCGCGGGCACTTCACCCGGCGACGTGATCGGCGACGTCACCGTCCAGCGCCTCCCCGCCTACGCCGACTTCATCGTCCAGAACGGCGGCTCTCGATCGCTTGGGCGCTGGGGTGGCCTTCTGCGCGGTCAGTTGTTCGGACTTACCGGCCTGGGCGATCGCACGTCGCTCTCGGTCTACAGCACGTCCGACTTCGAAGAGCAGCAGACGGTCCAGCTCGCGCATGAGATGCGGATCGGCCCGGAAGGCCTCAGTCTTGCCGGCTCATTCACTTATGCCTGGGCACGGCCGACGATCCCTAAGGCCGATGTGCTCGCCAAAACCCTGCTCGGCACGGTCGAGCTCGGCTATCCGTTCGTGCGGCGGCAGGCGATGACGGTCCGGGGTTCGACGGGGATCGACCTGGTCAATCAGGACGTCTGGCTCAGCCATGTGAAGCTCAGCCGCGACCGGCTGCGCGTTGCTTTCCTCCGGCTGGGCGTCGATGCCATCGCCACCGATTTCGGATCGAACCTCTCGTCCGCCGAGCCTCCGTGGCATGTGACGAGCCTGTTCGAGCTGAGGCAGGGCTTGCACGCACTCGGCGCCACGCACGACTGCGGGCCGGCCGGGATCAACTGCCTTGGGCCCGGCGACGTACCTCCCAGCCGCCTCTCCGGCCACTCCGACGCGACCGTGCTGCGTTATACGGGTTACGGTGAACTTCGGCCGATTCCGAAGATGACTTTCGCGCTCGGACTCCGCGCCCAATACGCATGGAAGCCCCTGATGAGCTTCGAGGATTTCTCGGCCGGCAGCTATACCGTCGGCCGCGGCTATGATCCCGGCGCGCTGCTCGGCGACCGCGGATTCGGGACCTCGGCCGAGATCCGCTACGGCAGCCGCATTCCTGTGAGCGCGAAGAAGCCCGCGCTCGAAGAATATGCCTTCTGGGATCACGCCCAGGCCGGTCACCGCGACAGCGTGATCGTCGCCGGCCGCCAGCATCTCAATTCCGTCGGCGCGGGTCTGCGCGTCAACTGGAACCGCTTCGTCCTCGATACCGGGCTCGCGGTCCCCCTCACCCGCATTGGACCGCTGAATCGCCGGCCCGGCGCGCGCCTGCTCGTCTTGCTCACCACACGTCTATGGCCATGGAAGTACTGAGGTCATGTCGCACGCTACGTACCGCCCGTATCGCCTGAAACGGCAAAGG
>JABFXK010000232.1 GCA_013361785.1 Sphingomonas sp. | reverse complement strand
CCAGAAATACATTGCTACATCGGCTGCTTGGTACGCTCGCTTCGCAGTATATTCGGGATGAGTTCGTCCCATAAACAGAGTCGCTGTTATAACACCGTCACCCGTGAACGAAATCGATTCGGGTTGCTCATGTTTGATCCACAACGGCAAATCAGTCGTGGCGCATCGGGCGGTCTTCGCGAGCCGGATCAGAAACTCCATGTCCTGACGTCTTTGCAGTTGCTCATCAAAGAGCCCGGCGCGAATGGCGACTTCTCTACGTACGCTTATGCCTGACGTGGCTTTGCGGACGCGGCGCGCTTTCACCGTGGAGTCGAACAGCGCTGGGAGAAACTTGTCGCTGTCATTGATGACTGCGTTTATGAGTTTCTTGGGACGTTGACCGTCTTTTCCTGGATTGACGATCCAATAGCTGTCCACGAGCGTACCAAGCTCGAGATCTTCATGGAACAAGGCGAGCACCGTGCTGAGCTTGTGCGGCTCGTACTCGTCGTCACTATCCAAAAAGGAGATGATTGGCGCATTCGCCTCGATCAGTCCCCGGTTCCGGGCCGCGTTGGCACCTCGGCGGACAGGCTGGCGAAGCAGGCGAACGCGCGAGTCAGCGATAGCTGCCACTGCATCCGCGGTGCCGTCCGTCGATGCGTCATCGACCACCAGCAGCTCAAATCTAGAGAAGTCTTGGCGCAGAACGCTGTCGATTGCCCGCAATAGCAGACGCCGACGGTTATTCGTGGGGATAATGACAGATATCTGGGGTTCTGCGGAAGACGACTGCTCTTCGCCGCTACCCGCATGGATCATGTTCATGGCGCATCGAACCGTTTCCGGTGGGAGGGACAGTGACGATAATTTCACGGTCTTATATGCCGTTGGTAAGCAAGCTGCGGAGAGAGCATAAAGGGCGAACGTCGTGTGCACTATCGCGCTGTTCTAGTTTATCAAAGAGGGTGTTCTGTGATGAGTCCTGGAGCGCCGAGGCAGGCGCGCAAATGGGCGGAAAATATAATCTATCGCGCGGCGGGCCTTCCCATCACGCTGCGAGCATTGACGCGAAACGATAGAGGTGCCGCAGCCGTTATCAGGCGGGCTTATGAGCGTTAGTACTGGTCAATGGAACGCTGGCAGGATCCAGTCGAGGTCCTCATCGCAATCTTGATTTTCCCGATCGGAATTTTGATCAGCGCGATCTACCTGAGCTTGCGCAACGGCCGCAGCATTTCGCAGACCTCAGGTACTTCCATCCCCCGGCAGTTCATCGATCAGATCTGGCTCGCGTGCAGCAGAGGGATTCTTCCGCCATGGTACTATGTATTCTCACTTTACTTTGGAAAACGGCGCCAGGTCGCTGAAAGCTTCCTGCAACGATGCGAAACTAAATCCGGCGTCTACATTCTGCTCAAAAGGCAGCGGTCCTCTTGGTCGCCCTTGGGGGACAAGCAGGCGTTCGCCCATCATTGCGAACGATGGCGACTGCCGACCGTGCCCATATTCGGAGTGGCATACCCAGATCGCATCGAAGGATTGGCTGGAAGCAGGCTGCCGTCGCACGACTTGTTCGTGAAGCCCATCGATCGGTGCGGCGGGAGGGGTGCGGAACGGTGGGACTATGTCGATGAAGAGATCTTTGTCAGACCGGACGGCCTCCGCCTTTCTTCCGCAGCGCTGATGCAGCATCTGATGCTGAATTCCGCCGACGTCCCTCGGATAATTCAGCCGCGACTACTCACCCATCCTGCGCTTGCCGATCTCGCCAATGGCGCTTTGGCCACCGTGCGTGTCTTAACTTGTCTCAACGAGCAGGAAGAGCCGGAGCTCATGGCCGCGCTTTTCCGTATGGCATATGGCAATAACCACACGGTAGATAATTTACACGCCGGCGGCATCGGCAGCAGAGTGGAACTCGCCACGGGAGAGCTCTCCGCCGCAACAAACCTCGGAATGGTTGCAAATATTGGTTGGCTCGCCCGACACCCTACTTCTGGCGCAGCCATTGAAGGACGTGTCATTCCCCGCTGGCCGGAGGTCTGCGCGCTCGCGAAAAGGGCGCATCAGGCCTTTTCGGACCGTCTGTTTGTCGGCTGGGACATTGCTGTACTCTGCGACGGCCCCTGCCTCGTGGAAGGGAATTACGGACCGGACGTCGACATTATGCAGCGTCATTGCAGCATTGGGCTGTGCAACCAAAGATTTGGACAGCTGCTTGCCTGGCATCTGTGACCGAGCGGCAGGCCGTTAGGTTGCGCCGGGCAAAGCACAGCTGAGAGTTGGCCGCGCTCCGCGGCTGCTTGGACGAATCGGCGCGTTGCCGCAATCCGTGGCGAGCGCGAAGTTCAAAATCGGTGTCTACTCGGCTTGAGTTCAAGGAAAATGCAGATAAGCGACGTTTGAATCGAAATCTGAAGCACAAGAGAGCGTCTCATGGTGCTTGGATCAGCGAGCGTTATATTCGGTGTAGCGACACGTGTGCGCCGAACAATGCAGCCGCCGTCCGATTTGCCGAGCGGGACACGTCTTCGATGACGCTGCTTCATCAATCCAGCGTACTGTAAACGCTACTCTCTCCGCGACGGGTCGAAAACGGACATTAGCTCTGTTCAACAGAGTCGTTACCTAGAATGGTACCTTTGCACCATTCTTGCGAATTGCGGCAGGAGGTCAGCTGTGAAGATTTCCCAAGGATATCAACAGGAAAGATGGTGGACGCACTAGGGCTCGAACCTAGGACCCGCTGATTAAGAGTCAGCTGCTCTACCAACTGAGCTATGCGTCCACGCTTTCTCGGATGCGCCGGCCGTGTCGCCGCGCTTGAGCGGCGCGCCGGTAGCATGGCCTCAGATGGGGCGCAACCGCCGCAAATTCAACTAAGCCTCGACCCGGTCCGTTGTTGGCGTTCCAGCGCCATCAGCAGGCCTAGGCAGAGCATCACCGTCATCACCGCCGAGCCGCCGAAGCTGACCAGCGGCAAAGGCACGCCGACGACGGGCGCAAGGCCCGTCACCATCATCAGGTTGATGGCCACATAGAAGAAGATCGTCGCCGACAGGCCCGCCGCGGCAAGCTGGCCGAAGCGGCTTCGGGCATTGATGCTCACGCTCATTCCCCACCGGATCACCATCGCGAAAGCGAGGATCAGGAGCACGCCGCCGACAAGGCCCCATTCCTCGGCCATGGTCGCGAACACGAAATCGGTGTGCCCCTCCGGCAGATAATCGAGGTGGCTTTGGCTTCCGTGGAGAAAGCCCTTGCCCCAGATCCCGCCCGAACCGATTGCGATCTTCGACTGGGCGATGTGATAGCCGGCACCGAGCGGGTCGCTTTCGGGGTCGAGGAATACATCGATCCGCTTGCGCTGGTAGCCGTGCATCAGGTGATAGACGACCGGTGCGGCCGCGGCGACCGCGGCTGCGGGTACCAGGAATATCCAGATCGGCAGGCCGGCGAGGAACATGACCGTGACCCCGCACAGGGCAACAACGATGCACGTGCCGAGGTCCGGCTGGACGAGGATCAGCAGGGCCGGGACTCCGAGCAGGACGAACGCGGGCCAGACGGCTCGCCATTTGCGGATCTCGCCCGCGGGGACGAGTTCGTAGAACCGGGCGAGCGTCAGCACGATCGCGGGCTTCATGAACTCCGACGGCTGCAGCTTCACCGGCCCGAGCTCGAGCCATCGCTGCGCGCCTTTGCTGACGAAGCCGAGCGCCTCGACGCCGATCAGCAGGACCATCGTAATCCCGTAGAGCGGGAAGGCGATCGACTTGATCGTCGATTCGCTCATCCACGACATGCCGATGGCGACCGCGAGGAAGAACAGGAAGACGATGCCCTGCTTGACGGCCCAGGGCTCCGCGGATCCGCCGGCGGCGGAATAGAGCACGATCAAGCCGAACATCGCGATCGCCGCCACCAGGAAGATCAAGCGCCACGGCAGCCGCGCGAGCGGCTTCGGGATAATGGCCGAGGTGATCATGCCTGTTTGGTAGGTGGAAGCGGCGGCAGCCCGTTCGCTTGCCGCCAGGCGGCGGTCTTGCGCACGATCCGATCCTCTAGCGGGCCGCCGATGCTCTGCTCGAACGTGTTCAGCGCGTCCATTGCTTTTTGCTTGTCATAGAGGAAGGTGAGCGTGTCGCGAACGAGCGGCGCTGCGACTGCCGCGCCGAAGCCGCCATGCTCGACGATCGTCCCGCAGGCATAACGCGGATTGTCGAAGGGCAGGAACGCCATGAACAGCGAATGGTCGCGCAGCTTCCAGTTCGCCGCCGTATAATCGCCGCGCTCGCCGGCGCTGAGGTTGTGAGTCTGCGCGGTGCCGGTCTTTCCGGCCATCTGGATTTCGGGGATGGGGAATTTAGCGGCGGCGGCCGTGCCGTGGTCGACGACGCCCCACATCGCCTTTCGGATAAAGTCGAGATGGTCCTGATCGACCGCAAGCTGGGTCTGCGGCACGACCGGCTTGCTCTTGAGCAGGCGCGGGACCACGCGCTTTCCGGTGGCAAGGCGGCTCGCCATCACTGCGAGCTGGAGCGGGTTAATCAGCACCATTCCCTGGCCGATCGACATGTTCACCGTGTCGTAACCCTGCCATTTGCGATGATATTTGCGCATCATCCAGTCGGGGTCGGGAATTGTACCGTAACGCTGCGTCTCGAATGGCAGGTCGAACTTCTCCCCGAAGCCCATCGATCGAACCATCGGCGACAGCTTCTCGGCGCCGACGCGCAGGCACATGGTATAGAAATAGACGTCACAACTGTGGACCACGGCGCCGTCCATATCGAGCGGGCCGTGACGCTTGTCGCAGTGGAACGTGTGATTGCCGAGCTGGAAGGCGCCGTTGCAGACGACGATCTGCTTGCGATCGATCCCGGCATTCAAAAGCGCGAGCGCCATGCTCGGCTTGATCGTCGATCCCGACGGGTAGAGGCTCTCCAGCGCCTTGTCGACGAGCGGGACGTGGTCGTCCTGCGACAGCATCTTCCACTCGGCCTGGCTGATCCCGTCGGAGAAATTGTTGGGATCGAACGACGGCATCGATGGCATCGCCAGGATGTCGCCGGTCGTCACGTCGATCACGACAACGGCTGCTGACTGATCGCCGATCCGCCGCGCGGCATATTGGTGGAGGTCGGAATCGATCGTCAGCTGGACGGTGCCGCCGCTGATATCGGGCTTGGGGTCGAGCTCCTTGACGATCTTGCCCCGCGCAGTGACCTCGACCCGCTGTCCGCCCGGCTGGCCTCTAAGAACCGGTTCGAGAGTCTTCTCCAGCCCTTCCTTGCCGATCTTGACGCCGGGTACGAGCAGCAGCGGATTTTTGTTCTCCTTCTCATATTCCACCGCCGAGGCGGCCCCGACATAGCCGACCAGCTGACCGACCGTGGATCCACCTGGATAGAAGCGCGTGAAGCCCTGGGAAGCGGCGACTCCCGGAAGATCCGGAAGCCGAACGGTGATCGCCGCATATTGCTCGTACGGCACGTTGTCCGCGACCGAGACCGGCTGAAAGCCGCGTGACTGGGCAAGATCCCGCCGGATGCGATCGACGTCGTCGCTCTCCAGATCGAGCAGCCGGGCGACCTCGGGCACCACGTCGTGGCTCTTGTCGAGCTGCTGCGGAATCAGGTCGACCCGGAAGCTCGCCTTGTTGATCGCGATGGGCTTGCCGTAGCGGTCGATGATCCAGCCGCGGCGCGGCGGAACCGGGATCAGCTGGACCCGGTTGCTCTCGCTCAGCAGCTGGTATTTCTCATTTTCCGCGATCGCCAGCCAGCCGAGCCGTCCGATCAGCAGCCCGCCGACGGCAGCCTGCGCTCCGCCGAGCACGAGCATGCGCCGCGAGAAGGTGATCGATTGGTGGGTGTTGGTGATCCGGATCGGCTTCATCGGCCAAGCCTCCACCGGTCAACGCGCGAGACGGCCCAGGCGCTCAACGGAAATGCACAAATCGAGATCAGCAGTTGAGGCAGCATCATCGCGAATGGAACATCCGCGCCCGACAGCCGCGCGATGCGCCACTGAAGCCATTCGTCCAACGCGATCAGCACCGTCGCCACCATCCACTCGATCCAATAGTCGCGCCACATGGTCCGGCGATCGATCAGATCGAGCACCAGCATGGTCGCACTCCACAAAGCTATTGAAAAGCCTACCGGACATCCGGTGAACAGGTCGTTGACGAGACCGAGCGGAGCCGCCCACCAGGCTGGCCACGGGTCGGCCCTTAGAAGGCGCCAGCTGAGCAGCGCGAGATAACCGAAGTCCGGGAACCAGCCGCTGGTCGACACGATCGGCAGAGCCGAAAGAAGCGATGCCAGCACCACGGTGATCGCCGGGACGAACAAGGCGTAGCGGCTGGGTCCGTGGCCGAAGCGCTTCTGCGGCGAAAGTGCGGCGCGGACCATCAGGGCTGCGTTTTCGACGACTCGTTCTCGGACGTCATTGCCGCCGGTTCGTAGGCGGGCTCGACGATCGCGAAGCTGGTCGTTGCCGGGTCGGCGAGTGGAAGTGCAATCGCCTCGTCGCCCTTCAGCTTGACGACTCGGGCGACGGGGACGAGCGGCGGATAAAGCCCGCCGGTGCCCGAGCTGATGATGAGGTCACCCGGTTTGAATGGGTTACGGCCGACCTCGAGTGGGCGGACCTCCACCGTCCCGTCACCGCGCCCTTGGGCGATCACCGGAATGCCGTTTCGGAGCAGCCGCGCCGGAACGATGCTCGTCCGGTCCGAAACCAGCAGGATTCGGGAGGCGAGCTCACCGACGTCGATGATCCGCCCGACCAAACCGTAAGGCGATCGCACCGGCATGCCCTCACGGACGCC
>JABFXK010000028.1 GCA_013361785.1 Sphingomonas sp. | reverse complement strand
GCGGCGATGCTGGGGCTGGAGACGTTCCGCGAAACGGCGGCCCAGCTCTATCTCCACGAGACCGCCTCGTCGTGGCGCCCGGCGACCGGTTCGCGGCTCAACCACGGCGCAGCGCTGACGTCCGCGGTGGTGGACGGTCGCGACTATCTGCGCGCGCGTGTCGAGAGCGGCCGCCGCGCTTCGATGCCCGAGGGGACGCCGATCCTGTTCGCCGGCGGGCGCCTGTCCTTCGCCAGTGCCGAGGATGCCAAGACTGTCGCCAACAATGTCTGGGAAACGCTCGACAAGGTCCGGGAGCATGTCGCCGACATGGTCCTCGTCCATGGCGGCGACACCAAGGGCCTCGATCGGCTTGCGGCCACCTGGGCCGAACGCCGCAAGGTCCCGCAGGTCGCCTTCGGCCTCGACCGGCGCCTGGGCGCCCGCGCTGGCTTCCGGCGCAACGAGCAGATGCTGTCCTTGTCGCCGCGCTGTCTCGTCGCCTTTGCCGGCAATGGCGTGCTCGAACGGCTCGTCATCGCCGCGAAGGAGCAAGGCGTGCACGTCGTCGACCGCCGCGGACCACTCGGGAGCAATCCCAAGTTCTCGGCGCGCGCTGCCGCTCCGGCATGAGCGGCATTTTCGCTTGTTCTTTGCGGCTCACGAAGCGAGTTTGACCCGCCCATGAAGAACGACCTCGATCATCTGCCTGACTCCAAGCGACACGAGCTCGCCTTCGTGGTCGATTGCCTCCGAAAGGGATTCGCGTTCGCGATTGCTCGCCGCACCATGCCCCGCCTCCGCGGCGGCAAGCTGCTCAAGATTATCCTGTTCGGCAGCTACGCCCGCGGCGACTGGGTCGAGGATCCGATCGGCCGCTATTTCTCCGACTATGATCTGCTGGTGGTGGTGGACCGCGAGGAATTGACCGACGTCCCCGAATTCTGGGCGAAGACCGAGGAGCGCCTGCTCGAGGAGCTCGCCTCGGGGAAGAACCTGCGCACGCCGGTCAGCCTCATCTATCACAGCCTAGAAGATGTGAACGAGAAGCTCCGGCTTGGCCGCTACTTCTTCATGGATATCGTCCGGGACGGCATCCTGTTGTTCGAGGAGCCTGGACATCCGTTCGCCGAGCCGAAGCCGCTCTCGCCGGCCGAGGCGCTGCGCGAGACGCAGGATTATTTCGAGGAATGGTTCGAGAGCGCATGCGGATTTCAACGCAACGCTGGTTATGCAATCAGCGATGAAGACAACAAGCTCGCCGCATTTCTCCTGCATCAGGCGACGGAGCGATACTACCACTGTCTGTTTCTGGTCCGGACCTTGTACAGCCCCAAGACCCACAACCTGAATCAGCTGCGGCAGCTCGCCGAGGCGATGGAGCCGCGGCTGAAGGAGGTCTGGCCGCGCTCGACCAAGTTCGATCGGCGCTGCTACGAGCTACTCCGCGATGCTTATGTAAAGGCCCGCTACTCGCGGCAATACCGCATTTCCGACGAGCAACTCGCCTGGCTCTCCAGCCGCGTCGAGCTGCTCCAGCACGTGGTTCGAGATCTTTGCGAGGCGCGCATCGCCGAGCTGGCCGAGGCGGCCTGACGGCAGCCGACACCATCGCTGACATTGGGCGGGGGCTCTAGAGGCTGATTTTTGCGGGCCTACTGGAACTCATGTTCTCTTTATGTTCTTAAGCTGCCCGTGCCGAATCTTGGTCCGGAACGACTGCGCAGGTTGGCGCTCGATGCGCTCGAGGAAGTCGTCGCCCAGGCCGAACATGGGCCCGTGCCCCGCACATGGGCCGTGCGATTCTCGCTTGCTTATCTCTCGTCCCTGGATCGCATGCGATGGAGATCCGGTGAGCCCTATCGCGACTTCTGGCGCGCGATGTCGATCGACCGCAAGGCGATGCGCCGCAGCGCCCTGCATTCCGCGTTGAACACCATTTACGCCTGGGCTGACGTGCGGCGTGATCCGGAGCGCGCGGCTTTCTTCGTCGAGCGGACCGGCGGCGCCGAATAGAAGATGCCTTCGAACGTCAGCCGCATCACCTGGCGGGCGACCTCCGGATCGTCCATGTCGAACTGGATTCCCATGTCATGGCAGACCCGCGCGCTGATCCCGCCGAGCGATCGAGCGAGCTCCCGGAGCGCTTCGCGCGCTTCCTCGATCTGCTCCTCGGTAAGGTTCTCCGGCACCACGTATCGAACATCGGGCTCGCGCACGGCCATCAGTTCTCACTCCGTCGGAACAGGACTCGACTGCGGGGCAGCAGGAACGCGTCATAGCCGGCGTTGCGCCAGGCGCGGCACTGCACATGGCCCGACGGATTCGTTTCATTGGCCCACCATTGCGGGCGCGAGGCGCTGGCCGGCAGGGCGTCCCCGATGATCCGCTCGACTTCCGTAAATCCGAGTTCGAGCTCTTCGCTTCCGCAGCGGGTCAGATAGGTCTCGAGCGGATCATATTTGGCCATGGCCAATCATTCCTTTTGCGGCGTTTCCAGGACCAATGCGGCCTCGAAATGGCCGGTCCCCTCATCGAAATCGCTGATCGTCCAGTGTGTCCCGGCGCGCGCACCTTCCGCGATCCAGGGCTGCGCGGTGCCGTAGCTCACACCCGGCTTGCCGCTGACGATCACGACATCGACCCGCCCGCCGAATTCATCGAGCGCGCGCTTGAGATGACGGATTCGCTTGCGGTTGCCGGGCTTGTCCTTCCAGCCGTCGAGCGGATCGGCATGGACCCGTGTGTTCATCCATAGCAGCCCGTCGCGGACACCCATTTCCTTCTGCCAGAGCGAAATGCACACGCCTCGTTCGTTCTCGGCGCTCCAGTCCTGGCGCTGCGCTTCGACCGAATATCCCAGCCGTTCGAACGCTTCCACGAACTGCATCTCCATCCTCCCGCCGGATGCACCAGATCGCAGAATGTTGGTGTCCGCAAGTCTGCCGCAGGATCGCCGGACGCACCCCGTCTTCTCATCCAGCCCTTCCTGCTTCGGCGGCATCGCCGCGCAACCCGCGGCCCTTCGGCCCGTGTTGCCCTTTGGGCTGCCCGCGCCACGCCTCGGTCTTCGGGGTTTCCCTTGGGCTGCCGCCCTGCGGTGCGCTTGCGCCGCTTCGCCTCGCTCCTCCTGGGCTGTCGACGGGATGGTCCCGGCGACCCAATCAGGAGACTTTTCATGACCAACATCGTTCTTCTCGTCGGCAATCTCGGCGGCGATCCGGAGCTTCGTTCGACCAACGGCGGTACGGACGTTGCGAGCTTCAGCCTCGGCACCAGCCGTCCCAAGCGCGACAGCGAGGGCAAGACCTACAAGGACGAGAGCGGCTTCACCGCCAAGGACACCGAATGGCATCGGGTCACCTGCTTCAACGGTTTGGGACGTGTTGTTGCCCAGCATGCGACCAAGGGCATGCTCGTCTCGGTCAAGGGGCGCATCCACAACAGCAAGTGGACCGACAAGGACGGCATCGACCGCTACGGCTATGAGATCATTGCCGACGACGTCCAGTTCCTCGGTCGTTCCAAGCAGTCGAACGCGTCCGGCGAGGAGGCCGATCAGGAGCAGGACCTGCCGCTCTGACGGTCTTCTTCGAGCCCCGGCGGCGATTGCCGTCGGGGCTCTCTTTTTATCTCTGACGGACGTTCGGTGGCGGGGTTGGGCTCTTGTCGAACAGGCCCAGTGTGGCGGACGGCGAAGCGGCTCTCAAGGATGCGCGGTCCCCCCAATTTGCTGCGCAAATCGGCTCCCCCACGCCCCGCTTCGCGGCGCCTTTGGCGTCCCTGACAGCCGCTCCGCCGCCCGTCCCTGAAGCGCCGTCCTCATCTGCGAGGACAGGAAAAGGAGACGGCCATGACCATCATTTCTGCGATTCCGGGAGGCTCGGGCGATGCTTATGCGCGGCTCGTTGACGGGCTTCGGCTCGAGTTCGGATGCGCCGATGTGCGTGCTCTCGCCGAGCGCATTTTCGACGCCGAGAAGGTCGAATTCCATTGGGAAGCGCGCGTTCGCGAGCGTTATCTGGGGCAGCATTTTCCGGATGATTTCGGCGATGAAGATGCCGGCGAGGATCTATCCCGGATGGCCATTCTGAGCTTTGTCGCGGGTCGGTGGCACACCGGTGTGTGCCTGGTGGACGGCGACGGTTGCGCGACCGACTTGCTGTGGCTACGCAGCTTCGAGCAGCGCGACGACGCTGCCGAGGCCTTTGCTCGGGCACGCTGAAGCGTTGGATGATCGCAGGGAGCGGCGCGCAAGCGTCGCTCCCTTTTTTGTTAGGTTCGGATAGGCTCGCAGGGAACCAAGGCGACGGGAAAGGCAAGGGGACGGGGAAGGCCGAGGTAATCGGGCACGACGATCTTCTCGCGGCGATCACGGTTTCACCGCCTCAAATGACCTCTTCGCCGCCGCCGCCCGGAGGCGCAAAACAGCCGTCTCTCAAGCGCACGAGGAGGCGGTTCATGGAGTGTTTTGCAGGGCTCGATGTGTCGATCGAGGAGACGGCGGTCTGCGTGGTCGATGCCGTCGGTGAGGTGCTGGCGACCGCGACCGTCGCGACCGATCCGGATGCGATCGTCGCAACTCTGAAGCCGTTCACCGGGCGCCTCAAGCGGGTCGGACACGAGGCCGGGGCGCTGTCGCCGTGGCTGCAGCCGGCGCTGAAGAAAGCCGGTCTCCCGGCGGTCTGCCTCGAGACCCGCCACGTGCGCGCGGCGATGAGCGCGCAGCGCAACAAGACTGATGCGACCGATGCGCTCGGCCTCGCGCACATCGTCCGAACGGGCTGGTTCCGGACCGCGCACATCAAGACCGAGAGCTGCTACCGGGTGCGCCTGCTGCTGGTCCAGCGGCGCAACCTGAAGCGCAAGTTCCTCGACCTCGAGAACACCATCCGCCACTCACTGAAGGCGTTCGGGGTGCGCCTCAGCCGCGTCGGCCGCGGCGGGTTCGATGACGCCGTGCGCACTGCAACCGCCGCCGATCCGTTGTCCTCGGCGCTGATGGACTGCATGCTTCGGGCGCGAGCGGCGCTGTGGGCCGAGTACGTCAAGCTGCACCGCCTGGTGATCGGGATCGTCGCCCGCGACGAGCTCTGCCGGCGCTTCCTCGAGATCCCTGGCGTCGGTCCGGTGACCGCGCTCACCTTCGCCTCCGCGATCGACGATCCCGCGCGATTTAAGCGCTCGCGCGACGTTGCCGCCTACTTCGGGTTGACCTCCAAGCGATGGCAGTCGGGCAGCTCGATCGACGTCCAGGGGCGCATCAGCAAGGCCGGCGATCCCGATGTCCGGCGGGCGCTTTACGAAGCCGCGTCGGCGATGCTGACCCGCTTCAAGGGCCGTGATCGGGTGAAGAGCTGGGGCGTCAAACTGGCCAGGAGCAAGTGCCATGCGAAGGCCAGCGTCGCCGTCGCGCGCAAGCTCGCGGTGATCATGCACGCCATGTGGCGCGACGGAACGCGCTACCTCGGCGACCCGGAATCGGGCAGCGACAACCACGAGAAACGCATCGTGACCAAGCTTGTCAGGACCCCGAACTGAGCATCAAAGCCCACCCCGTCAACCAGGTGTAGGAGGTCCGCGAAGAGCGGAAGAACGAGTGCAGACCAGAGATCCGGGAAGCACGATATCTTGCCTGTGGCCGCGTCATGCGGACCACGCTGGAATGCCCGTGACGCGCCCCGGCAATCCGATGTCAGCATGCGCCGCGGCGCCTCGCCGACGCCCCATCTGCGGGGCGGTCCGGCCCGCCGCGAAGCGCGGAAGAGTGCACGGCGCACCCGTTCATGACCGCTCGCAAACGGCCTTGCCTGGACCCGCGATCAGAAGGAGAAACAGACCATGGACATGAGGATACTGGAGGGCCCGATTAAGAGGGCAAGATAAAGGGATTGTCTCGCGATGCTCGACAAGTGATTGTCTGCACATCGTTTTGTAGCGAGACACTAATCGCGCGGAGGAGGCGCTTTGTCTCTGGCGCTTTGATTAGGCGGCCTTGGCTTTGAGCGCCTCGACGAACTCAGTGAGCTCTGCATACTCGTTGTCGGAGCTGACCGGGATGACTCTGAGATTGAAGTCCTTGAACCAGCGTTCGCTCTCGACCTCGGTGATTTCTTCCTTGGTCATAGCGGTATAATGGATGGGGCCCATGCCCGGGTGGAAAGTGCTGCTGATATAGTTGAGCATGAGATTGAGCTCGGGATCGGTCATCGACGCGCCGACAAACACCACAGTATACATCGAGAACATCGTCCCAAGCATGTGCTGGTAGGCAGGCTCCTTGAACAGGATTGATCGATAATCCTGTTCGGTAAGGATGATTCCGGCGCCCACCCTGTTCGCATCACCATGAGCCTTGAGGATGAAGAAATCGCCACTCGACAGGCTTCGCCTGACCTCCCCGGCGTCCTGGTACGTGCAGACGGTGACGTCGGGATCCCTGCCGTCGCGGTAAGCTCGCTCGATCAACGTATCGTAATTGGTGGTGAGGACGAAGTTCAGCCGATCGAGGGCAACCATAGCGCGGTGAAGCGCGGTGGGCTTCGGCTTTGGCTCGATGAAGGCTTTGCGAATGAACGGCCAGAAATAGCCGCCAAGCTGCTCCTTTAGCCCCGACGCGGCGACTAGATACCGCCTGTCATCGATGAGCTTCTCATACTCCTTCGCTTTGGCCGGCGAGAGGCTTGCGCTGGCTTGCGCTTCCGCAACCATTTGCTTGAGGAATTGTCCCCACATAGGCAGCCCGGCGCCGACCGATGCGCCGGCCCCTACGAGCAATCCGCAGTTACCCTTGCGATACTCTTCGACGAGTGGAGGCGGAATCAGATCCGGATAGAAGGCCATTAGTTCGGCTCCACTTTCCTGAAGAATTTGGCGATTGCCTTGTT
>JABFXK010000004.1 GCA_013361785.1 Sphingomonas sp. | reverse complement strand
GACGCCGCCGTACGCGAGCACGACGCCGGTGACTCCGCCGACCGTGAACAGGAAGATGAAGCCGATCGCGAACAGCATCGGGGTTTCGAAGGTCAGCGAGCCGCCCCACATAGTGGCGATCCAGCTGAAGATCTTCACGCCGGTCGGGACTGCGATGATCATCGTCGCGGCGGTGAAGTACATCTTCTCGTCGACGCTCATGCCAGTGGTGAACATGTGGTGCGCCCAGACGACGAACCCGATCACGCCGATCGCGACCATGGCATAGGCCATTCCGAGATAACCGAACACCGGCTTGCGGCTGAACGTCGAGACGATCTGGCTGATCATCCCGAAGCCCGGAAGCACCATGATGTAAACTTCGGGATGGCCGAAGAACCAGAACAGATGCTGATAGAGGACCACGTTGCCGCCGCCGCTCGCGTCGAAGAAGGCGGTGCCAAAGTTGCGGTCGGTGAGCAGCATGGTGATCGCGCCGGCGAGCACCGGAAGCGCGAGCAGCAGAAGAAAGGCGGTCACGAGCACCGACCAGACGAACAGCGGCATCTTGTGGAGCGTCATCCCTGGCGCGCGCATGTTGAAGATGGTGGTGATGAAGTTGATCGCGCCGAGAATCGAGCTCGCGCCCGCTAAGTGCATGGAGAAGATCACCATGTCGACCGCGGGCCCGGATGAGCCCGATGTCGAAAGCGGCGCGTACATGGTCCAGCCGGTTCCCGCACCGAGGCCCGTGCCGCCAGAGACGAATGTCGAGCCGAGCAGCAGACAGAAGGACGGCACGAGCAGCCAGAAGCTGATGTTGTTCATCCGCGGGAACGCCATGTCGGGAGCACCGATCATCAGCGGCACGAACCAGTTGCCGAAGCCGCCCATCATGGCCGGCATGACGTTGAAGAAGATCATGATCAGCGCGTGGGCGGTGATCAGCACGTTCCAGTGGTGAGTCCATTCATCGAAGTTGGCGGTCCCGGCGCCGAGCGGCCAGGCGCGGTTGAGCACCTGGATGCCAGGCTCCATCAACTCCCAGCGCATGATCCCGGAGATCGCGCCGCCGAGCACGCCCGCGAAGATCGCGAAAATCAGATAGAGCGTTCCGATGTCCTTGTGGTTCGTCGACATGAACCAGCGGACGAAGAAGCTCGGCTTGTGATCTTCGTGATGCTCCGCCCCATGGGCCTCGTGCGGCTGGAGATGGAGTGCGTCGGCGGTGGTGCTCATCTACTTAACGTCCGTTTCTCAATGATTCTGATTGGCGCGGTTCGCGACGTTGGGGTTCGTCGGTGCGGGCGCCTGAGTTGCCGCGGCAGTGCCGCCCGCCGCAGGCGCGGGAGTCGCCATTCCGCCGCCGGTCTGGGCAGCTGCCGAGACACCGCCGGCGGGCGGGGTCGCGCCAGCCATATGACCGCCCTTTGAGGCCACCCAGGCGGCGAATTCAGCCGGCGGAACGACTTCGACCGCGATCGGCATGAAGGCGTGTCGGGCGCCGCAAAGCTCGGAGCATTGGCCGAAATAGACGCCCGGGCGATCCACCTTGATCCAAGCTTCGTGGAGCTGGCCGGGGTTGGCGTCCTGCTTGATCCAGAAGGCAGGGACCGCGAAGCTGTGGATCACGTCGTCGGCGGTGACGATGAACTTCACCACCTTGCCCTGCGGAATGACCACGCGCTGGTCGACCGCGAGCAGCGGCGGGCCGTCGACGTCCGTGCGGAAGCGCTGGTTGGCCTGCCGGGTCGGGTCGTTCTTCTCCTTCAGCATGTAGCTGTCGAAGGTGACGCCGTTCGCGGGATAGTCGTAGCTCCAATACCATTGGTGGCCGGTGACCTTGACCGTCAGGTCGGCGGGCGGCGGCGAATATTGGTGGCGAAGCAGCCGGATCGACGGAATTGCGATCGCCACAAGGATGAGCACCGGGACCAGCGTCCAGATCACTTCGATCGTCGTGTTGTGCGAGTTGCGCGACGGAACCGGATTGGCGCCGCGGCGGAAGCGGACCAGCGCAATCACGAGCAGGACGAGGACGATCACGCTGATGATCGCGCAAAGCGGCAACAGGATATAGTCGTGGAAACCCGCGGCCTCCTGGCCGACCGGAGTCACCTGGTCCTGAAGTCCCATGCGTCCGTCGGGTTGGCCGATCCCGGGCGTCGGAGCAACGGTCGGAAGCGCCGCCGCGACCGGCTCCTGCGCCGGAGTGGCGGTCGCCGTGTCCGGACTATTGGCGTTCTGCGCGAAGCCGGCGGGCGGCGCCTTCGGCTGGGCAGCTGCGGGCGTGCTTGTGGTGGTGGGTGAACTTGCCGGCGCTTGCGCCGCCGCAGGTGCAAGCCAAATCGCGGCCAACGCGATCGCCCATCCAATCCGTTTCATCGACACCCCAGAGCCAAGTTGGAACCGGATGCGCAGGACTGCGCCGCCGGAGGTTGCCGGCTCTATAGGCGCGGCTTTGCAGAGCCTCAAGCGCCCGTCCGAGGGAAAATCGCGAGGTGTTGAAGGGGTGCTTCGACACCCCTATTCAGCCAGCGCGAAAGGCGGACAGATGACTGGCGACGAAGTGCTTCAGGAATTTCGCGACGCGGGAGCGTTGCTCGAAGGGCATTTCATCCTGTCGTCGGGCCGCCGCTCTCCAGTTTTTCTTCAGAAGATGTTGGTGTTCCAATACCCGGAGCGAACGGAGCGCATCTGTCGCGCGCTCGCAGAATTGATCCGCGATAAGTTCGGCCAGGTAGATGTGATCGTGTCGCCCGCGATGGGCGGTGTCATTCCCGGTTATGAGACGGCGCGCGCGCTCGGCTGCCGAGCGATCTTCGTCGAGCGCGAAGAAGGCGAGTTTCGGCTGCGTCGAAACTTCGAAATCGCGCCGGGGGACCGCGTCGTCATGGTCGAAGACATGGTCACGACGGGTCTCTCGTCGCGCGAATGCATCGCCGCCATCCGCCAGCATCCGGGCGAGTTGTTGGGCGCTGCCTGCCTGATCGATCGATCGAACGGGCGAGCGGATATCGGCATCCCGCTGGTATCCCTGCTCCGGCTGGATATTCCCGACTATTCGCCCGACGAGTTGCCGCCGGAGCTCGCGGCGATTCCGCCGATCAAGCCTGGTAGCAGGGGCCTCGCTGCGTGAGGCTCCGCCTCGGCGTCAATATCGACCATGTCGCGACGATCCGGAACGCGCGCGGCGGCGACCACCCCGACCCGGTCCGCGCCGCCAGGATCGCGGCGGAAGCCGGCGCGGACGGGATCACCGCTCACCTGCGCGAAGACCGGCGCCACATCACCGACGGCGACATCGACCGGCTGATGGCCGAGATCGACCTGCCGCTGAACCTCGAAATGGCTGCGACCGAAGAGATGCTCGAGATCGCGCTTGCCCACCGGCCGCACGCCGCCTGCATCGTTCCCGAGCGGCGCGAGGAGCGCACCACCGAGGGCGGGCTCGACGCCGCAGGGCAGCACAATCATCTCGCGTATTTCGTCGACAAGCTCGGCTCGGCCAACATCCGAGTCAGTCTGTTCATCGAGCCGACCGAGGAACAGGTCGCCGCGGCGGTGCGGCTCGGCGCGCCGGTCGTCGAGTTCCACACCGGCCGCTACGCCCATTCCGAGGGCGAGGAGCGGACAGCCGAGCTCAGGCGCATCGCCGACTGCGCGGCGCTCGCCGTGAAGAACGGCATCGAGCCCCACGCCGGGCACGGATTGACGTTCGACAATGTCGTTCCGGTCGCCGCCATCCCGCAGATCGCGGAGCTCAACATCGGCCATTTCCTGATCGGCGAGGCGATCTTCACGGGGCTGGAGGCAAGCGTGCGCCGGATGCGCGAGCTGATGAACGAAGCGCGCGGATGATCGTCGGCATCGGGTCAGACTTGTGCAATGTCGAACGGATCGAGAAATCGCTCGAGCGCTGGGGCGACAAGTTCCTCTCCCGGGTCTTCACCGAGGTCGAGCAAGCCAAGGCGGCGTCGCGCCCGCACACCCGAGCAGGCACGCTCGCCAAGCGCTTTGCGGCGAAGGAGGCATTCTCCAAGGCGGTCGGCACCGGGTTCAAGCGCGGGGTCTATATGAAGGACATTGGAGTCGTTAATCTCCCCTCAGGCGCGCCCACGCTAAGGCTCACCGGCGGAGCGAGGGCGCGGATTGACGCACTTGCGCCGGAAGGCCACGCCATCGACATTCACCTGACGATGACCGACGATTACCCCTGGGCCCAGGCCTTCGTGATCCTGACCGCCCGCAAGCTGGAGCCCTGAGTGTTGAGCGATACTGTCCCCGAGACGAATATGACCGACGTGAATCCGGCTCCCCCCGAAGAGAAGGAGGAGAAAGGCTCCGCTTTGTGGCGCGAGATCAGGGGACTGATCTGGGTGCTGCTCGCCGTGCTCGCCTTCCACAGCCTGGTCGCCAAGCCATTCTATATCCCGTCGGAATCGATGATGCCGGGGCTGCTCACCGGCGATCGGCTGGTGGTCAGCAAATATCCCTACGGCTGGTCGTGGGTGTCCCCGAGCTTCCACATCATTCCGCCGATGCAGGGGCGGCTGTTCGGCCATATGCCCAAGCGCGGCGACATCGTCATCGTCACTCCGCCTGGCACCCGCACCGATTATATCAAACGAGTGATCGGCCTTCCCGGCGACACGCTTCGGATGGTCGATGGGCAGCTGTACATCAACGGGGAGCCGGTGAAGCGCCAGATGCTCCCGCCGGACATCGTGCCGGTCGACCTCAATTCGCCCTGCGGCTCGCCGACCGATCCGGCGCTTTACGACTTCCGCTTCAAGGCCGCGAACGGGAAGATGTACTGCCGGGTCCCGGTCGTCCGGGAGACGCTCCCCGATGGCCATTCCTATGAGACGGTCGAGCTCGGCCGCTCGAGCGAGGACAATTTCGGACCGGTGACGATTCCCGCCGGCCACGTCTGGCTGATGGGCGACAATCGAGACGATTCGGCCGACAGCCGCGTGCCCGAATGGCAGGGCGGCCTCGGCGGCCCGGTGCCGTGGGAGAATATCGGCGGCCGCGCCGAGTTCATTACGTTCTCGCTCGACGGCACGTCGGTGTGGTGGAACCCGATCAGCTGGTTCGAGGCGCTTCGCTCGGGCCGCGCCGGAAAGTCGCTCAGGGATAATTGATGACTGCGAAGCCGCCGACCACCGAGCCCCATCTGGAGCGGCCCGGTCCGGCGGAATTCCGCGACCCTTTGGTCCGCCGCGAAATGACGAAGGCGGCGGTGTGGTTCGGGATTGGCATCGCGATCCTCGGCGTGATCGTCCTCGGACAGCCGCTGCTGCTGATCGTCGGAGGAGTGATCTTCGCTGTCTTCCTCGACGGCGGTGCGCGGCTCCTCGCCCGTTACCTGCCGATCCCGCGGCCGTGGCGGCTGGTGCTGGTGCTGGTGCACGGCTTTGGCTTCCTGGCCTGGGTCGTGTGGTTCGCCGGGACGACCATCGCCGCGCAGTTTGAGGCGCTGCGCGCCGTCGTCACCGCACAGTTCGACCGGCTTATGGACTTCGCCGCCTCGCTCGGTCTCGTTGACGGACAGACGGGCAATTGGCGCTCAGAGGTGCTCGGGGGAGTCGGCAGGCTCACCAGCGCCGTCGGAAGCGTCATCGGGGCGGTGGCGAGTGTCATCGCGATGATCGTCATCGGCATCTTTCTGGCGTCCGAGCCGCGGCTTTACGATCGTGGGATCGCCTGGATGTTGCCGCTGCGGGCCCGCGCCGGCTTCTACCGCATCGCCGAGCATGTCGGCTTCACGCTCCGCCGTTTATTGTTCGGCCGACTGATCGGGATGGTGTTCGAAGGGCTGTTCACCTGGTTCCTGCTGAAGGCCGGAGGCGTGCCGATGGCCGGCCTGCTCGGCCTCGTCACGGGCGTGCTCGCCTTCATCCCCAACATTGGCGCGATCGTCTCTGGCGTGCTGATGATCGCGGTCGGCTTCAGTGCCGGTTATGGGCACGGCATCTGGTGCATCGTCGTGTATTTCCTGGTGCACAATATCGACGCTTATCTGGTCGTCCCGTTTGTCGCCCGGAGAACGGTCGACCTCGCGCCCGCGGTGCTGCTTGCGATGCAGCTGCTGATGGCCGCGCTGTTCGGGATTCTCGGCGTGCTCTTCGCCGATCCCATTCTAGCGACGCTGAAGGTGGTACTGGTCGACCTCAGCCGTCAGCACGCCGCGGAAGAAGGGGAGGAACCGGCGCTCGTCGCGCCCGACGCCGCTATTGCTGCGGCGGGCCCTGCGGCGCCTGCTGCTGCTCCATCTGCTGCTGCTGCTCCTGCATCTGCTGCTGGACCAGCGAAGCGCCGCCGCGGACGATCTTCCGGATGCGCACCTCGAAGTTGAGCTTGCTGTCCTTCGGGAAGCCCGGAGGCGCGGTTCCGTTGCCGAAGGCGAGCTTCTGCGGCATCGAGAAACGATACTGCCCGCCCTCCTGCATGCGTGTCATCGCTTCGGCGAAGCCAGGGAAAACATAATCCATCGCGAAGGGCTGCGGCCCGCCGTGGCTTTCGCTGCTGTCGACGACATTGCCATCGTCGGAAGTCAGCACATAATCCATCAGCGCGGCGTCGGAGCGGGCGATGGGCTCGCCGGTGCCGCTCTTGATCGTGCGGAACTGGAGGCCGCTCGCGGTGACCGTCGGGCGAAGCGCACCGGCCCCGAACCAGGCGAGACCGATTCCGGCGGCGATGACGATGAGGAAGCCGATCCACAGCGCGAGCGCCCTCCCGCGACGGGCGGGTCGATGGGCGGCTTCGGCGACGGACACTGGCTGGTGTGTTGCTTTGGGACTTACCGGGCGCCTTCGCGCTCGGCGCGCTTGCGCTCGAGCTTGCGGGCGCGGCGGATGGCGGCGGCGCGCTCGCGGGCGC
>JABFXK010000236.1 GCA_013361785.1 Sphingomonas sp. | reverse complement strand
TATGGCCGCGCTTATGCCACCGGACGCCGGAAGGACGCCGTCGCCCGCGTCTGGCTCAAGCCCGGATCGGGCAAGATCGAGATCAACGGTCGCGAGCAGGAAGTCTATTTCGCCCGTCCGACGCTTCGCCTCGTCATCAACCAGCCGTTCGGTGTCGCCGGGCGCGAGGGACAGTATGACGTGGTCGCCACCGTCGTCGGCGGAGGCCTCTCGGGCCAGGCCGGGGCGGTCAAGCACGGCATCGCCCAGGCACTGACCCGCTTCGAGCCCGCGCTCCGCACCGTCGTCAAGCAGGCCGGGTTCCTCACCCGCGACCCGCGCGTCGTCGAGCGCAAGAAGTACGGCCGAGCCAAGGCCCGCCGCAGCTTCCAGTTCTCGAAGCGCTAAGCCACTCCCCGATTCCCCTTCGCGTTGCGGAAGGGGTATAGGGCTAGGCGAGAGTTACGCGAGGGGCGCTTCGGATGTTTCCGGAGCGCCCTTTTCGTTGCTCACCGCGGCGGCAGCATCCGCGCGAAGAAGTCCGCCGTCGCGTTGTCGGCAGCGAGCCACGAATGCCACCTCAGGAATCCGTGGATCTCGTTCGGGATGACGAACTGTTCGAACGGCACGTGCTTGTCCTCGAGCCGCCGGGCGAGATCGATCGTCTCGTGGAAATGAACGTTGCGGTCGTCGTCGCCCTGGATCAGCAGCACCGGAGAGTGCCAGCTGTCCATGGTCGCAATCGGTGAAGAGTCGAAGGCGACCTTCATCGCTTCCTCGGCATCGCCCTTTTCGTAGCGCTTGGGCTGCTTATCCAGCCGTTCCCCCAGCGTGTACGACCAGTCGTGCACGCCATGCATGTCGACTCCGGCCTTGAAGATATCCGAATTGCGGGCGAGCCCCATCGCCGTCAGATAGCCGCCGTACGATCCGCCCCAGATGCCGATTTTCGCCGGATCGACGTCGCCCAGCGACTGCAGATATTTCGCCCCGGCGACCACGTCCTTGTACTCGTCGCCGCCCGCGGCGCCCGAATGCTCCGGATGATGGAAGTCGTGGCCATAGCCGATCCCGAGCCGGTAATTTACTGACAGAACCACATAGCCGTGGTTCGCAAGATACTGGTTCACGGCATAGCTGTTGCTGTAATAATCCATGTAGTGCCAGCCGAGCAGCATCTGCCGCGGCGGGCCGCCATGGACGAAGATCACCGCCGGCTTCCGCGCGCCTCTGCCGTTGTCGAACAGCTGCCCCTCGACGGTGAACCCATCCGCCGCCCTGAAGGTGACGGGACGCGGCGCGATCAGCTGGCTCTGCGGAAATTCGGTCGGGACGGTGCCCGCGGCGAGGTCGTGACGGCCGCTGCCGTCCAGCCCGATCGCCGACACGGACGGCGGCGCCGCGGTGCCCGCGTCGATGAACGCGACCTCGCTCGGGCTCGCGGCGATCGGCGACCATTCGAGCGTGGTCCCGCTCGTCAACGCGACCGGAGTCGGCGCGTTCACCGGCACGCGGAACAGGTGACGGCGGTCCTCGTCGCCGCTCGTCGTCCCCGTATTCGCATCGAATATTACGGACTTACGGTCGCGGCTCATCGCGACATGCTCGACCATGTAATTGCCCGGCGTGAGCAGCAGCGGCGTCCCGCCGCTCGCCGGGACCGAATAGAGGTGCGGCCAATTGTCGAGATCGGCGAGGAAGATGAGTCTGTCACCGTCGGCCCAATGGAGGTTCACCTCACCGGCGGTCTGCGGGAATGAGCCATGGAGCGTATCCGGGCTCTGCCATACGCGGTGCGCGCGTCGGCTCGCGACGTCGGCCACCCACAAGGAGAAAGGATTGGGCGTCAGCTTGAGCAGTGGCTTGGGCGCGCCGCCCTTCCCCGGCCTGCGCGCAAAAGCGATGCGCTTACCGTCGGGCGACCACTGAGGATATCCGTCCAGGTCGGTCGAGGGAGCGAGGTAGGTCAGCTTCTTCGAACCGAGGTCGTAGACGGTGACGAAGCTGTGATCGTCGCGATCGGATACAAAGGCGAGCTTTGAGCCGTCCGGCGACCAGGTGAGATCGCCGTCGTCGCCGCGGTCGAAGAACAGACGCTTGGGCTTGCCTTTGCTGTCGAGCGGCGCCGTCCACACCTGCTTGGCCTTGTTGTAGGCGAGCTCGCCCCTTGACGAGATCGCCGGCGCGTCGCCTTCGGTCACCTTGACCGGCGCGCCGCCCGAAAGCTTCGCCGCCCAGATTGTCACCTTGGGCTCGATCGGCGAGGAATCTGGGTCCGGCTCGAGCTTCGATTCCCAGTTCGCGTCATGGTCGCCGCCGCGGACGTAGACGAGACGCTTCCCGTCCGGCGAGAAGGTCAGCTGCGTGATCTCCTGCCCGTCGTCGGCACTATATTGCGTCACCTGTCGCGGACTGAAGCTCGGCCCGTCCGCGACCCAGATGTTGCGCACACCCTTGAGCACCCGAACGAACGCAATCGCGTCGCCTTTCTCGGCGGCGTCGATCTCCGGCACGAACGGATAGGAGATCACCTGTTCCATCGTGAACGTGCCTGCGCCTGGCTGTGCAGCGACCGACGCAGGCGCAACGAACAGAGCGCCGCAGGCAAGCAGCACCCCCATCGACCGACGAATCCTGATGCTCCCCATGACCCCTCCCTCTCGAACCTGCTTTGTGTCCGACGAAAGCGGCCGCTGCAATGGCTGGCGGACTTCACCCATATCAAGTCATGCGCCGAGGCCGCTTCGGACTTCCCGACATGCCCAATTCGATTCTAGGCTGTCACAAACCGGAGGGGTCCCACATGCGTTTGCTCATCGCCATGGCCGCAACGATCGCCAGTCTCGCCACGTCTGCGGCCGCCGAACCCATCCTGCTTCGGCCTGCACAGGTCTTCGACGGAGTCGATCCGCATCCGCATCCCGGCTGGCAGGTGCTGGTCGAAGGCGACAGGATCGCTGCCGTCGGCCCGAACCTCACCGCGCCCGCCGGCGCCAAGGTCGTCGACCTTCCCGGCGAGACGCTCACGCCGGGCCTCATCGAGGGCCACAGCCACATCTTCCTCCACCCCTACAATGAGACCAAGTGGGACGATCAGGTGCTCCACGAGCCGCTCGCGCTGCGCACCGCCCGCGCCGTCGTCCACGTCCGCAAGACTTTGATGGCCGGCTTCACCACCGAGCGCGACCTTGGCACCGAAGGCGCGGGTTATGCCGACGTCGGCATCAAGCAGGCGATCAACCAGGGGATCATCCCCGGCCCAAGGATGCTGGTCGCGACCAAGGCGAACGTGGCGCGCGGCGCTTACGGCCCGAAGGGCTTCGAGCCCGGCGTGAAGATCCCGCAGGGCGCCGAGGAGGTGAACGGCCCCGACGAAATGCGCGCCGCCGCGCGCGACCAGATTGCGGTCGGCGCCGACGTCATCAAAATCTACGCCGATTACCATTACCTCCCCGGCGAGCCGTCGCGGCCGACGCTGACCGAGGAGGAGATGGCCGCCGGCGTGCAGGTCGCGCATGACGCCGGCCGGATCGCCGCCGCCCACGCCACCACCGCCGAGGGCATGCGCCGCGCGATCCTCGCCGGCGTCGATACGGTCGAGCATGGCTACGGCGGCACGCCTGAAGTGTTCAAGCTGATGCATGACCGCGGCACCGCTTTGTGCCCGACCCTCGGCGCCTCCGAGGCTTACGCGCGCTACTTCCAGGGCTGGAACGGCCAGGAGCCGGCGCCCGAGAGCGTTCAGGAGAACCGCCGCTCGTTCCAGATGGCGATGAGGGCGGGCGTGAAGATCTGCATGGGCGGCGACGTCGGAGTCTTCGCCCACGGCCAGAACTGGCTCGAGATGGAAGCGATGCAGCACGCCGGAATGCCCGCGCCTCAAGTGATGATCGCCGCCACCTCGGGCAACGCCTCGATCTTCCACCTCGCCGACCGCGGCCAGGTGAAGCCCGGCCTCCTCGCCGACCTCGTCGCCATGCCCGGAGACCCGACCCGCGACGTTTCAGCCGCCGAGCACGTCAATTTCGTGATGAAGGGCGGCGAGGTGTTCCGGAACGACGTGCGGTAGTTCCTGCGCACCGCGTGAACGCTGCTTGACGTGAAAACTCTACCTAGGTAGAGTTGCGCGATGACACGCACCCGCAAGATTTCGCCCCAGACGTTCACAGTCCTCGGCGCACTTGCGGACCGCCCTTCCGACTGGCTTTACGGGCGTGAGCTCGCGAAGCTCACCGGCCTCAAGTCAGGAAGCCTCTACCCCATCCTCATTCGGCTTGCCGATCGCGCGCTTCTCGAATCGCAGTGGCTCGAGCCGACCGAACGAGGCAGGCCGCCGCGGCACGCCTACCGGATCACCGCGGCAGGGCTGAAGGCGCTCGCCGATGCCGCCGGCGAGCCGAGCGCTCGTTTACGGGAGTTGCGCGTATGACTGGATTGAACCGCTTCCTCCTCCGGATAGCGACAAGAATTGCGGGCCGCGAGCGAGCCGAATGGCTCAACGCGATGGCAGCCGAAACCGAGGCAGCAGACGAGGAATCGACGCAATGGGCGGCGGGCTGCCTCTGGGCGGCGATCAAGGATCGGATAAGCCGTGACTGGCGCTTTGCGGCCGCAATCGTGCTTTTCCCCATCCTCATATTCGTGCTGCAGTTCGTCCTCTTCTTCCCGGTTGTCTGGCTGAGCTTGGACGCAGGACTGCCAAGGTGGACTTTCGTTGCCGTTTTCCTTCTGCTGCCGCTGCCGTTCAGCTTCGCATTGGCTCGATCGAGGCCACTGCGCGGTGCCTTACTGGGAGCGGTGTTAAGCTCGCTCGTCCTCGACCTCATCGGCGTCGTGACCTTCTGGATCGAGTTCGGGCAAGGCCCGCCTATCTGGTTCGAGAAGGGAACCCAGGTCTACAATATGACGCCGGTGCTCGGCTGGTCGTGCAGTCTCGCCGTTTGGCTTGCGGGCGCTTGGCTCGGAAGTCGATCCGGACGCGCCAAATACGCCTAGCGGTTGACCGTCTCCATTCCGCGTGCGTGGTAGCGCTCGCCGGCCGCCGCGCCGGGCGGCAGGATCGCGTCCAGTCGCTGCAGGTCATCGTCGCTGAGCTTCATGTCCAGTGCGCCGATATTGTCGTCGAGATATTTGACATGCTTGGTGCCGGGGATCGGGACGATGTCCTCGCCCTGCGCGAGCACCCAGGCGAGCGCGAGCTGCGCGGTCGTGCAGCCCTTCTCCTCGGCCATCTTCTCGACTTCGCGGACGAGGGCGATGTTTTTCTCGAAATTCTCACCCTGGAAGCGCGGGTGGTTGCGGCGGAAATCGTCTTCCGGGAAATCGTCAGGCGACTTGAACTGGCCGGTCAGGAAGCCGCGCCCGAGCGGCGAATAAGCGACATAGCCGATCCCGAGCTCGCGCACCGTCGGAAGCACCTCGGCTTCCGCGTCCCGGCTCCATAGCGACAGCTCGGTCTGCACGGCGGTGATCTTGTGCACCTGGTGCGCCTTGCGGATCGTCTGCGGCGCTGCCTCGCTGAGGCCGAGGAAGCGGATTTTCCCTTCCTCCTTCAGCCGCGCCATCTCGCCGACCGTGTCCTCGATCGGCACCTCGATGTCGACGCGGTGCTGGTAATAAAGGTCGATCGTCTCGATGTTCAGCCGCCTGAGGCTCGCCTCGCAGGCGGAGCGCACATATTCCGGATCGCCGCGAACGCCCAGGAACTCGCCGTTGGGTCCGCGCACATTGCCGAACTTGGTCGCCAGAAATACGTCCTCGCGTCGGCCGGCGATCGCACGCCCGACCAGCTCCTCGTTCTTGCCCCAGCCGTACATGTCCGCGGTGTCGAGGAAAGTCACTCCGCGATCGAGCGCGTGGTGGATGGTGGCGATCGACTCCTGTTCGCTTCCGCCAACGTAGAATTCGCTCATGCCCATGCAGCCGAGCCCGATCGCCGACACTTCCGGCCCGTTCGCGCCGAGCCGCCGCTTTGCGATTCCGAACATGCTCTTCTCCCTTTTCAGGCGCCGAGCCGGCGCCGCGCTTCTTCGAGCTCAAATGGGACTGCGACGCGCTTGTGGCGAGAGGCCGCGCCCGAGACAATCTTCACTTCTGCACGACTGATCCCAAGCGCCTTCGCGCCAGCCTCCGGTCCCCGGCTTTGCCGAGCGCGGCGTGACTCGAATTGGAAGAAGGTACGTCAATCCATGTGGACCATCGGCGTCTCGTCCGACTTGCTCCCGCGCTTCATGAACAGCAGCAGCGGAAGGATCGCGAAGGTGATGATCATCATCATCTTGAAGTCGTCGAGATAGGCGATGAACAGCGCCTGCGTGGTGATGAGGCCGTTGATGAAGGCGAGCGCCGTCGGACCCGCGACCGGAGCGACCGTCTGGAGCAAGGTCGGGTCGGCGGTCGGGATTGTCTGCTGGGTGATCTGAGCGGCCATGTCGGCATGGCTGACCTGCGTCAGGCGCACCAGCTCGGTGCTGACCACCGAAATGCCGATCGACCCCCCGATGTTGCGCGACAGGTTGAGGAGCGCCGCGCCCGTCGTCCGGAACCGCGCCGCCAGCGTCTCGAATGCGAGCGTCTGCAGCGGAACGAAGATGAGGCCGAGGCCGAGCCCCTGGACGATTCCGCTCATGATCACCGGGCGCGACGGCTGGTCGATCGCGAAGCCGGTCATCATGTGCAGCGAATAGCCCATCAGGATCACGCCAATGCCAACCAGGATCCTCGCGTCCATCTTGCCCGTCATGCGTCCGGCGATGAGCATCGAGAACAAGGTGCCGAGGCCGCGCGGAGCGGTCAGGAAACCCGACTGAAGCACCGAATAGCCGTACATGTTCTGGAGGAGCGGCGGCAGGAGCGCGAGACCGGCGAGCAGGAGCACGCCAGTCACTGCCATGAACACCACGCTGGTCGCGAAATTGCG
>JABFXK010000243.1 GCA_013361785.1 Sphingomonas sp. | reverse complement strand
GCTGCGTCGCCTCCGGAGTCTCAGTAGTCACCTGTTTGAAGCCTGACGGAACGCCCGCCGGCCTCACCGTCAACAGCTTCACTTCTGTCTCGTTGAAGCCGCCGCTGCTGCTGGTGTGCATCGACAAGAAGGCGTCGAGCGCAGAGGCGCTGATCGCCGCTTCGCACTTCGCGGTGAACGTGCTTCAGACGGGACAGCAACCCGCATCGATCCGCTTTTCGACCCGCGACGAGGACCGGTTCGGGACGACATCCTGGGCGTGCGGAGAGGCGGGCGCGCCGATCCTCGGCGAATCGCTCGGGGTGTTCGAGTGCGAGCGTCACGCGGTGCACGACGGCGGCGATCATCACATGCTGATCGGCGAAGTCGTGAAGGCGAGCTTCGATGCGAGCCTCGATCCGCTGCTCTATTTCCGCGGCAGCTACCGCCGGCTTCATTTCGACTAAGACGGCTTTCTGCTCGACGGAGCGGATTGCGGCTGCCGAGGCGGCTGATATCCATTCTCCTGTCTCTCGGGGGAGGATCCTTGTGAATCGTCGTTTCTGGGCCGTGGCTCTGTCCACTGCCGCTGCTTGCCTGATTGTCGCGTCGCCTATCGAGGCGCAGCCCAGTGCCGAAGGACGACCGATGCTTGCGCAGCCCAGTCTTTCGCCGGACGGCTCAATGGTCGCGTTCGCCTCGGGCGGGGATATCTGGGAAGCGCCGGCTCAAGGCGGAGTTGCCCATCTGCTGGTATCCGGTCCCGCCGACGATTCCCGACCGCTCTATTCTCCCGATGGTCGCAAACTCGCGTTCAACTCGACTCGCGGCGGAAGCAGCAACATCTACGTGCTCGACTTCGCGTCAGGCGCGATCACGCGAGTAACCTATGCGGAGGCCAATGAGCAGCTCGATGGCTGGTCGAACGACGGCCGCTGGCTCTATTTCACTACCACGGGGAACGATGTCGGCCGCCGCACCGACATCATGCGCGTCGCCGCGACCGGCGGCACTCCGGGCGAGATCAGCGCCGAACGCTATTTAAACGAGTTCGAATCCGCTCCGTCTCCGGCGGGAGACAAGGTCGTGTTCGCGGCGTTCGGAATCAGCGGCAGCCAGTGGTGGCGGCACGGAAGCTCGCACATCGACCAGGCGCAGCTGTGGATGAAAACGATCGCTCAGCCGACCGGCTACGTCCGGCTTGCCGCCGATCCATCGCGCCATGCCTGGCCGATGTGGGATGTCTCCGGGCAATCGATCATCTACATGTCGGACGCTGGCGGCGCCGAGAATCTGTGGCGGCTCCGGTTGGCTCCTGGCGCGCAGCCGGAGAAGCTGACGCAGTTCACCGACGGACGCCTGCTGTACCCGACGATCGCCCATGACGGCAGCGCGGTCGTGTTCGAACGCGGGATGCAGGTGTGGCGGCTCGACATCAGGAGCGGCAAAGCCGCGCCGGTGCCGCTGACGCTCCGCGGTGCCCCTGCGGACGACGCAGTCGACCATCTGAAGCTCGACCGCTTCACGCGCCTCGCGACCTCGCCCGACGGAAAGAAGATCGCGGTCATCGGCCACGGCGAGATTTTTGCGACCACGGCGAAGGACGGCGGACCGGCGCAGCGGATCACCCGCACGGTAGGTGCCGAAGACGAGGTCAGCTGGTCGCCGGATTCGCGCCGGCTGGTCTATGTCACCGAGCGCGGGACCGATCGGCTGCTCGCCGAATATGATGTCGCGAACGCTCATCAGACGATGCTGACGTCGGCAGGCAATGCGTCGGTGCCGGTCTATGCGCCCGACGGGAATTCGCTTGTCTATGTGGCGAATGACAAGGAACTTCGGCGGCTGACGTTGCCGAGGCCGGGCACGCCCCTCACGGATCGGGTGCTTTTCAGCGGCGACATTAGCTTAGGAGGTGGCGGGGCGGCGCCGGTATGGTCGCCCGACGGCGCATGGATCGCCTTTCCGGTCACCGATTCGAAGTCGTTCACGCAGGTCGAGGTCATTCCCGCGGTGGGCGGACCGGCTCGGCCGGTGAGCTTCCTCGCCAACGGCGAGATGCAGAAGATCAATTGGTCACCCGACGGCAAATATCTTCTGTTCGACAGCGGCCAGCGCAACGAGCAGGCGCATATCATCCGAGTCGATCTCGTGCCTCACGTGCCGAAATATCGGGAGGACAAGTTCCGCGATCTTTTCTCCGAAAAGCCGCCGGGCGAGACGACTCAGGAAAAGAAGGACAAGGGCGCGGAGGCGAAACCCTCCGAAGAGAAGCCCTCGCCGGAGCCGGTCAAGCCGACGACCATCATATTCGAGGGCCTCCGCGAGCGCGCGACTGCCGTTCCGGTCGGCCTGGACGCTTCATCTCCGCTGATCAGCCCGGACGGGAAGACAATGGCGTTCATCGCGAGCAGCGCCGGCCAGGACAATATCTACACCTACAATCTCGATGAGCTAGCGAGCGACCCGCCGGTTCCGCAGCAGATCACCAGCACCGCCAGGCCCAAGCGGGATCTCGCCTTCTCGCCGGATGACAAGACGCTCTTCTACCTCGAGGGCGGCAAGCCGATGTCGACGCCGCTCGAGACGCCCAAGCCAAAGGCGATCGCCGTCGATGCGTCGATGGACGTCGACTTCGAAAGTGAGAAGCAGGTCGTATTCGACGAAGCGTGGAGCACGCTCAACCGCCGCTACTATGACGCCAATTTTCATGGCGCGAACTGGGGGGCGCTGCGCACCGAGACGGAGCCGTACATCGAAGGCGCGAAGACTCCGCAGGAGCTGCGGCGCGCGATCAATTTGATGATCGGCGAGCTCAACTCCTCGCATAGCGGGATCAACCCTCCGGCGAGCGGTCCTGGGTCGCTGCCCAATGACCGCGTTGGCCAGCTCGCCGTCCGCTTCGACCGCAACGCGCTCGAGTCCGGCCGCGGCCTCGTCGTCAGCGAAGTCATTCCGCTGGGGCCCGCCGCACTCGCGGGGATCAGGCCGGGTGACCGGCTGACCAGCGTTGACGGGGTTCCTGTCGCTCCTAACGCGAATATCGACGAGCTGCTGGAGAACAAGGTCGGTGCACGGGTGCCGATCGGCATCGCGCGGGCCGGAGCGCCGCACGAGCTGGTGGTTCAGCCGGTCTCCGCCTCGACCGCCGCGGGGCTCGCCTATCGCGCCTGGGTGGAGAACCGGCGTGCATTGGTGGACCGGCTTTCGGGCGGACGCCTCGGCTATGTCCACATGGCCGACATGAGCAGCGAGAGCCTCGAGCAGCTCTACATCGACCTCGACGCGGACAATGAATCAAAGCAGGGAGTCGTCGTCGACATCCGCAACAACAACGGCGGCTTCGTCAACGGCCATGCGATCGACGTGTTCGCGCGGCGCAATTATCTGTGCATGACTCCACGCGATCGCGGCGCCTTCCCGAGCCGCCAGGCGCTTGGACAGCGGGCACTGGGTCTTCCGACAGTGCTGGTGACAAACGAGAGCAGCCTTTCCGACGCCGAGGACTTCACGCAGGGCTATCGTGCGCTCGGCCTCGGCAAGGTCGTCGGCGAGCCGACGGCGGGTTGGATCATTTTCACCGGCGCGCAGCCGTTGATCGACGGGTCGAATGTGCGCGTGCCGTTCATCCGGATCCAGACCACGAGCCGCGAGGACATGGAAGGTCACCCGCGCCCAGTCGACGTCGCGGTCGAACGGCCGCTCGGCGAAAGCGAGACAGGGCAGGACGCGCAGCTTGCCGCTGCGGTGCAGACTCTGCTCGGCCAAATCGACTCGGCGCGGGGTCCGACCGCGCGCTGACCATTGCCAGCAAGGGCGCTTTTGCCGCAGTGCGGCGCCATGCTGGCAATGGATTTCGTCAAGGCGAACCGCGAGGCGGTCGAGCGTGCCATCCGCGACAAGGGCGTCGAGCTGGAGCTCGATGCGCTGCTGACGCTGGACGGCGAGGTGCGCTCGGCGAAGACGGAGATCGACCGGCTGCGCGCCGAGCGGAACAGCGTCAGCGCCAGGTTCAAGGATGCGGCGCCGGAAGAGAAGGCGGAGCTTGGGCGTCAGGCGAAGGAAGCGGGCGCACGGGCCTCGGCGCTTGAAAACGAGCTTTCAGAGAAGGAGGCCGAGCTCAAGGCGCTGATGCTGAAGCTGCCCGGAATCCCGTACGAGGGCGCGCCTGTCGGGCCGGACGAAAGCTATAATGTCGTCATCCGCACCGTAGGCGAGCCGACGAAGTTCGATTTCGAGCCGCTCGACCACGTCGCGCTGATCGAAAGGAACGACTGGGGCGACTTATCCCGCGTGACGCATGTGTCCGGAAGCCGGACCTATTGCCTCAAGGGCGCGCTGGCGCTGCTCGAGACAAAGCTGATGGGCTGGGCGCTGACGAAGATCGCGGCGGCAGGCTTCACGCCGATCACGGTGCCGGCGATCGCGCGCGAGCAGGCGTTCCTGAACCAAGGGCAGTTCCCCGGCCATCGGGAGGAGACCTACGAGCTCCCGAACGACGACCTGTGGCTCGCAGGAACGGCGGAGGTCGTGCTGACCTCCCTCCACTCGGGCGAGATCATCGAGGCCGACAAGCTGCCGATCCTCTACGCCGGTTTCTCCCCCTGCTTCCGCCGCGAGGCGGGGAGCGCGGGCAAGGACGTGCGCGGGCTGCTGCGGGTCCACCAGTTCGTGAAGGTCGAGCAGTACGTCGTCTGTGAGGCGGACGAATCACAGTCGGCCGAATGGCACGCGCGGCTGCTCGGGCTCGCCGAGGAGCTGCTCGAGGCACTCGAGATTCCGTACCAGGTGATCGAAACCTCGACCGGCGACATGGGCCTTGGCAAATACCGGATGAACGATATCGAGAGCTGGGTGCCGAGCCTCGGCAAGTATCGCGAAACGCACAGCTGCTCGACGCTACATGACTGGCAGGCGCGGCGGGCGAACATCCGCTACCGCGGCGGCGACGGCAAGGTGCGGTTCGCGCATACGCTCAACAATACGGCGCTCGCGAGTCCGCGGATCCTCGTGCCGCTGCTGGAAAACCACCAGACCGCGGAGGGGCGGGTGAAGCTCCCGAAGGCGCTGCAGGAGCTGATGGGGAGCGAATATCTCTAGACCGGACGGCGTTCCCCCGAACTGGAAGCGCCTGACCGAGGTCGCGTCGCTTTGGCCGCGCTTCTGGCGCGGCTTCGGGCATATGGGACCGCGCGGGCCGGCCGATGGACCGCCGGCGCTGGTCATTCCGGGTTTCATCGCCGGCGATCGAACGACGATGCAACTACGGCGGGCGCTCGCCGACGCGGGGTTTCGGGTGCATCCGTGGCGGCAGGGATGGAACCTCGGAGCGACTCCCGACGTGATCGACCGGCTCCGGCACTCGCTCGACCTAGTCGGAGACGAGCGGCCGGTGCTTCTCGTCGGCTGGAGCCTCGGCGGCGTGTTCGCGCGCGAGCTCGCCCGGGCGGTTCCGGAGCGGGTGCGCGCCGTGGCGACCCTCGGCTCGCCTTTTTCGGGCGATCCGAAGCTCAACAATGTCTGGCGGCTCTATGAGCGGATTGCCGGCCATCCGGTTGATGAGCCGCCGATTCCGCGCGTGTTCGACAAACCGCCGGTGCCGACGCTGGCAATCTGGTCGCGGCGGGACGGGATCGTCGCCGCTGAAGCCGCGCGCGGCAGCAAGGGCGAGCGCGACCAGGCGGTCGAGGTGAGCTCGAGCCATATGGGCTTCGGCGTCTCGGCGCGGGGCACGCGCGCGGCGGTGCGCGAGATTGTCCGCTTTCTCGAAGAGGTCGAAGGCGCCGAGTCGCCGGATTGACTCGCGTTCGCGAGTCAGGAGACAAGAACAAAAGTAGAACAGAAGCGTTATGAGTCGTGTGGCTGCGAACCTTGCTCTGGTCGCAGGCGGCGGAGGTCGCCTTGCCGAAAAGCGCACCAACTTCAGTAAGTTGGGCGAGCGCTGGAGCTTGCCCTATGCGCCGGTCGCAACCCTCTGCGAGATGTTCGCGACTCACCCGCGCGACGGCGGGTGGATCGGCTTTCTCATCGCTCAGCTCGATACGTCGAAGCCGCTGTTGTGGGTGCAGGAGCGGATGGCGATCCTCGAGAGCGGGCGAGTCCATCCGCCGGGGCTCCCCACGCAGAACCTCATCCATGTCGAGGCGCGCGACGCAAAGGATGCGCTGTGGGCGATGGAGGAGGGCTTAAGATGCTCGGCCCTCTCCGCGGTGATCGGCGAAATCTGGGGCGACCCGCGAACGCTCGACTTCACCGCGACTCGGCGGCTCGCTGTCGCGTCCGAGCGGTCGGGCGTCGCCGCCTTCCTGATCCGCCTCGGCGGGTCGGCGAACCTCAGCGGCGCTCGGATGCGCTGGCGGATCGCGAGCGCGCCGTCGCTGATCAACGATCTCGATCCGCGCGCGCCCGGAGCGCCGGCGTGGGATGCCGAGCTGTTCCGCGCGCGTGGGGCGCCGCCGGGACGATGGATGGTCGGGCATGATGCGGATCGCTTCCATCTGGTTGCCGCATCTGGCGATCGAACGCTGGACGAAGAGCAGCGACTGCGCGCCTGACGCGCCGGTCGTCCTCACCGTCGAGGGCCCGCACGGGCCGGTCATCCATGCCGCCACGCAAGTCGCCGCCGAGCGCGGCGCCAGGGCCGGCGCCCGGCTGACCGATGCCCGTGCGCACGATCCGGACCTGATCGCGGTCTCGGCCGATCCGGAAGGCGACGCGGCGCTAGTGCGGCGACTGGCGAAATGGACACGGCGATGGTCGCCGCTGGTCGAGGTCGACGGGGAGGGGCTGCGGCTCGACGTCAGCGGAGTCGCGCATCTGTTCGGCGGCGAGGAAGCGCTAGTGCGCGATATCGAGCGGCGGTTCGCGGGCATTGGCCTTACCTCGCGCGTGGCAATCGCGCCGACCGCTGCGGCGGCATGGGCTTT
>JABFXK010000057.1 GCA_013361785.1 Sphingomonas sp. | reverse complement strand
GCCGAGCGCATCCTGGTTCTCGTCGGCCTGCCCAAGTTCCAGGCGCTGGGGCGGCTCCGCATCGGCGAGAATGTCGAGGAAATCCTGAAGGCCGATCTCGAGCTCGAAATGGAAGCGCTCGGCCAGCTCAAAGGCGCGATCGCGCATTGCGAGAGCGTGCACGATTATGTGAGCCGCGACCTCTTCTCCGAAATCCTCGACAACGAGGAAGAGCATGTCGACACGCTCGAACAACAGTTCGAGATGATCGGGCGCATGGGGCTGCAGAATTACGTCCAGCTCCAGTCGGAGCCGGCGAAGAGTTAAATCCGGCCGAAGCCCTGGTTGCTAGCACTCTTCCGGCCGAAGCCCGCCGGGGCGGCGCGGCTGACCAGCGGGTTGGTCGCTTTCTCGAATAGCTCGACCGTCTGGTTGAACAGTCTGCGCAGCTCGACGACCTCGGGAACGAGCTCGTCCGGGAAGCGGTGGGTCTCGACGCACAGCCGCGCGGTCTGCTCGATCAACTCGGCGATGGTCGCCAGCGGCTCGGCGCCGAGCTGGCGTGATTCGCCCTTCAGCGTATGCGCGGGAATCACCAGCGCGGTCGTGTTCTGGTCGCGCATCGCCTGCTCGATCTGCGCGATCGATTTGACGCCGTCTTCCTTGAAGTAGCTGAGGATTCGGATGAACCCCGGGCCGAGCTCCGCCCGGCTCTTCTCGAAATGCCCCCAGTCGACGATGTCGCGAACCTCGTCGGCCACGCCAAGCTCCTCAATGACCGGTTGCCTCCGGCCGTGGTCCCACGGTTCGGTCTAGCCCCCGAAGGGTAAATTTCTCCTTAGCGCCGGCCCTTGTCGAAGGGGTTCGAGCGGCCGCGGAAGTCCAGCCGGAGAGGCACGGGACCGAGATCGAGGTCGCGGCGCATCGCGTTCAAAAGATAGCGACGATAGCTCTCAGGAAGCTCCTCGAGGCGGTTGCCGAGGACGACGAAGCTCGGCGGGCGCGTCTTCACCTGCGTGATGTAGCGAAGCTTGATCCGCTGCCCCTTCGGCGCCGGCGGCGGGTTGGCGTCGACCGCATCCTCGAACCAGCGGTTGAGCTCGCCAGTGGGTACACGGCGGCTCCATGCCTCGCGGAGCTCGAACGCCACCTTGAGGATCGTGTCGATGCCCTTACCGGTCTTCGCCGAAACGGTGAGCAGCGGCACGTCGCGCAGCTGCGCCAGACCTTCGGCAAGTGCGGCCTTGATGCCGTTGAACAATGACGACGCATTCTCGGCCACGTCCCACTTGTTCACCGCGATGATCAGCGCGCGGCCCTCCCCGATCACCTGGTCGGCGATCCTGAGGTCCTGCGATTCGAGGCCGCGCGTCGCATCGAGCAGCAGGACGACCACTTCGGCAAAGTCGATCGCGCGGCGCGTGTCGGCGGCAGACAGGCGCTCCAGCTTGTCGTCGATTTTGGCTCGTTTGCGGAGACCGGCCGTATCGATGAGCCGAACGGGATGGCCTTCCCATTCCCACTCGACGCTGATCGAATCGCGCGTGATCCCGGCTTCCGGACCGGTGATCATCCGCTCCTCGCCAATCATCCTGTTGACGAGCGTGGACTTGCCGGCGTTCGGGCGGCCGACGACCGCAAGCTTGAGCGGAGCGCCCTCGCCTTCGGGCTCCTCTTCCTCCGCTGCTTTTCCCTCGATCAGCGGCTGGAGCGCTTCGAACAAATCGGCGACGCCCTCGCCATGTTCAGCGCTCATCGCGACAGGGTCGCCGAGGCCGAGGCGATAAGAGTCGAGGATTCCGGCGTCGCCCGCGCTGCTCTCCGCCTTGTTGGCGACGAGGATCACGGGCGTGCTTTCGACCCGGAGCCATCGCGCGATCTCGGCGTCGAGGGGAGTCACGCCTTCACGCGCGTCGACCAGGAACAGCGCCGCGTCGGCATCGCGCACCGCGGCCTCCGTCTGTGTCCGCATCCGGCCAGGCAACGTGTGCGGGTCCTCGTCCTCGAACCCGGCGGTGTCGATCACCCGGAAACCGAGGCCGAGCAGCTTCGCCTCGCCCTCACGGCGATCGCGAGTCACACCCGGACGGTCGTCGACCAGCGCCAGCCGCTTTCCGACGAGCCGGTTGAAGAGCGTGGATTTGCCGACGTTGGGCCGGCCGACGATCGCGACGGTCGGAAGGGGCATAGCGGGCCGATAGCAGCGCGCCAGCGGCGCCGCGACCCCTTACCTGTAAGCGTGCAACCGACCGAGGTCGTCGTAGACGAACAGCGTCGATTCGGCGACTACCGGCGGCAGATCGACCGGCGCTCCGACGGCGAACTGCGTGCGGTAATTGCCGGTCGCGGGGTCGAACTGGAGCACCTGCCCGTTCGAAGCCGTCACGATCAGCCGGCCGCCGGCGAGGACCGGGCCGGAATAACTGAGATCGCCGCTCTGCGACTTCGGCTTGGCGAACCTCGGCAGCTGGTTGATCCAGCGGATGTGGCCGTTCTGCCGATAGATGCACATCAGCTTGTCGTCGCTGGTGACGACGAACACCCAGTCGCCTGCGACCCACGGCGTGGAAATGCCGGCGATACTGAGCTCCCACAGCCGCTGACCCGACACGATGTCGAGGGCGACCATTCGCCCGCCGGCGCCGATCGCGAAGACCTGACCGCTGTCGATCACCGGGTCGGCATCGATATCGGACAGAGACGACACGCTGGTGCTGATGCTGGTTCGCTGCAGCTGGTCCTGCCAGACCTGGCGTCCGTTCTCATAGCGGTAGCCGTTCAATTCGCCCGACGAGAATCCGGCGACGACCGTCCCCTGCCCCACGGCGGGCGATGCCGCGCCGAACAACCCGGCGATCTCGACTGAGGCCGCTTCGGACCAATTGGTCGACCCGTCACTCTCCTTGAGCGAGTAGATCTGATTGTCCTGGCTGATCACATAGACGGCGCCGTTGGCCACGGTCGGCGCCCCGCGAAGCGGTCCGCCCGGCCGCACCCGCCACAGGATGCCGCCATTCTGCTCGCTGAGCGCTGCGACGTAGCCGAGGCCGTTCGTCGCGAAGATCCGGCCATTGTCGTATGCGATTCCGCCGCCGTAGATCGCTGGCGTGTTGGTTCGTTCCTCGTAGGGAGTCTGGCTCGCCCAGAGGATCCGTCCGGTCCGCACATCGAACGAACGGACCGCACCCAAGGTGTCGATCGTATACACGCGCCCGTTGGCCACGATCGGAGGCGCCGCGAGCCGTGCGGTGAGGCTGCTTCCGCGTCCGGCCTGCACCGTGAACGCGGGCCGCAACGCATCGCCTAGGGCGACTTGGCCCATGGAATTGCTGGCGTTGCCGCCGGATTCGGTCCAGCCGCTGTTCTCGACCGCCGGCGGAAGGCTGAAGGGCAGCGCCTGGGTGGCGGGATCGACCTCGACATTGCCTTCCGTCGTCAGCACCGGGATTCGCTGGCCGAGCACCGGCGTTTTTGGCCCGGAGCCCTTCTTCAAAAGGCTGCACCCGCTCGAAGCCAGCGCCGCTGCAATCAGCACCGCAACGGTGAATTTGGTCGATTTGCTCATTATTGTCCTTATTGCGCCTGGGGTCCGAGCGCAGCGCTCGCGTCTGCGCCGAGGCTTCCGGAAATCTGGATCGAACGGTTGCGGATTCCGTCGGGAACATCCCTGTCCTTCGCGAGAGTCGCGAACAGCTGCCCCGCCTCACGGGTCTTGCCTTGCTTGATCAGCGCCAGCGCGGTCATTTCGCCGGCCGAGCCGAACCACGGATTGCCGGGTTTCGCGAGTGGTTCGAGCTGCGCGATCACCTGCTGCGGCTGCAGCTGGTCGAATTCGAGCGCCGTTTCGCGGACGAGCGCCGCATTGCGATAAGAGTCCGGCAGCGAGCTGTCGTCGCGAACCGCCTTGTAGCTGGCGATAGCAAGCTTCTGGTCGTTCTGCTGGAGCGCGAATGCAGCGCGGGTGAACAGCGCCGACGCGCGGACCGCCTTGCTGCCGCTTTGCGAAAGATCGTCGAGCTGCTGCGACAGCCTGGACGTATTGCCGGCGCCGATGTTCTTGTAGATTTGCGCGAGCTGCTCGACCTGGCCCTCGGCACGCTGCTCACGATGCTGCTGATACCAGATGATCCCGCCGCTGATGACAAGGAACAGGGCGACACCAGCAGCGATCCAGCCGCCATTCTCCCTGAAAAAGTCACGGATTCGGTCGCGACGGAGATTCTCGTCGACCTCCTTGACGAACGTATCGCTAATGTCAGGGGGCTGCGCCAAAGACGTTCCTCAGTCCGCTTCGTAGGGGTCCTTTTGCCGATCGCTCCCCTTCCCCACCCGAGATGAATGGAAGCTGGCGGCGGTTCGTCTAGCGGCTAAGCCAAGAAACGCAAAGCCCCTCGGCCGTCGCCGTGGACTCACTTCGGCCTGTAGGTCTGATCGCCAGTGGGGAAGCTGCGCGAGCGTACTTCATCGGCATAAGCTCGGGCCGCTTCGGAGATCCGCGCAGCAAGGTCGTCGTAGCGCTTTACGAACCGCGGCGTGCGTTCGAACATCCCCAGCATGTCGTCGGTGACGAGGACCTGACCGTCACAAGCGGCCGATGCGCCGATTCCGATGACCGGCGGTGCGACTTGCGCCGCGATGTCGCAGGCGAGCCCCTCCATCACTCCTTCGACCACGATGCAGAAGGCGCCCGCGTCGGCGACGGCTTTCGCATCGGCGATGATCTTCTCCGCCTCGCGCTCCTCGCGGCCGCGCGCACCATAGCCGCCGAGCACGTTCACGGCCTGGGGTGTAAGCCCGACGTGCCCGATCACGGGAATGCCGCGATTCGTGAGCAAATCGATGGTCGGAGCCATCGCCTCGCCGCCTTCGAGCTTCACTGCCGCGCAGCCGGTCTCCTTCATGATCCGAGCGGCGGATTCGAACCCCTGTGCGGGCGAGGCTTCATAGCTCCCGAACGGCATATCGACGCCGACCAGCGCATGCCAGCTGCCGCGCACGACGGCGGCGCCATGCGCGCACATCATCTCGATGGTCACGGGGATGGTCGACGGAAGGCCGTAGATCACCTGCCCCAGACTGTCGCCGACGAGCAGCATGTCGCAGTGCGGGTCGAGCAGCTGCGCCATCCGCATGGTGTAGGCGGTTAACATCACGATTGGCTGTTCGGTCCGGAAGTCATTCCCTTCACGCAGCTTGCGCGCCCGGATCGAAGGCGCCGTCGTGCGCTTTCCCGGGACCGGCGACGGAGTCGCCCGGCTGGTCGAAGTGTCGATGGTGAAGGTCGACATGGGCGCGGCTTCTAGCTGCCGAGTCCGCGCGCCGCCAGTGCGGCTTGGTTTCGTGTCCGTAACAGCGGGAACTTTGGTTCCGTCCGACACTTCAACCATTCAAGTGCGCGGGCAAACCCCGCGTGAGTCTGGACCAGGAGTTATCGATGATCGATCGCCAACTGATTGGCGACGTCGTTCTGGCGGCTTTGCTCGCGATACCGACTGCGGCCCTCGCGCGCGCCGACGGCGTTCCCAAAGTCCCAACCGTCGCGACTTCCACGACGACCGGCAATTCGGCGGCCGCACTGGCGCCGGCTGCTGAGCGGCAGGTCGGCATCTTCCGCTGAACGGAGCGACTACTTCTCGATTCCGAGCCGCTCTTCCCAGTGCGCACCCTCGGCGAGGGAGATGGAGTCGAGCACCGCGGTGCTCTGATCGCGAAGGATCGTGAAAGCGCGGCGGATCGCGCAGGTCGCTTCATCGTGGCAGTCGCCGCACGGCGCGTAGAAATTGACGCTGGCGCACGAGACCAGCGCTATCGGCCCTTCCATCGAGCGAACCACCTCGCCGAACGAAATCTGTTCCGCGGAGCGTGCGAGCTTGTAGCCGCCCTTCGGCCCGCGGGCGCTCTTGACCAGCCCCGCTTTCTTGAGGTCGAGCATGATCAGCTCAAGATATTTGGGAGGGACCCGCTGCGTCTCGGCGATCCGGCCGAGCTGGACGGGCGCGCCGCCCTGCTCCTCTGCGAGGAAGAGGAGCGAACGAAGCGCGTAGCGGGTCTTCTGTGCGATCATGAGGTGCTGCAAACCTAACGCGAGCAGCGGTAGAGGCAAAGCTGCAGGCTCGCCCGATGAACAAGCTTTAATGGGCGTGAAACACGACTGAGACTTGCGCCGAAATATCAGCAGCCTCGCCGGCGCATCCGTGCCGGGACGAGGAGGTACAGAATGAAAAAGCTGATCAGCTCGGTCGCGGCCCTGGCGATTATCGCCACCCCGGCCATTGCGGCGCAGAAAGCGGCGCCGAAATCGACGACCGCGTCGACGAAGACCGTCACCACGAAGTCGGGCAACACCAAGGCGACCACCACGGTTTCGACCAAGGGCAGCACCACGACCGCCAAGACCACGGTCACCAAGGCGAAGCATAAGGCGAAGCATCACGCCAAGCGTCATGGCAAGAAGCACGCCATGAAGGCCTCGAAGTCGGTCGCCAAGGAGGCGAAGGCCGAGGGCGAGTCCGTCGCTACCGAGGCGAAGGAGCACAAGATGGCGGCCCGTCATCACGCGAAGCGCATGACCAAAAAGGCTTCGACCACGAAGAAGGCTTCGGACGCGACGAGCAACTCGAGCGGCCTGTAAGTCCGAGGGATTTCCGCACGGCGCCGCGGGAAGACTCCCTCCCGCCGCCGTGCGGAGCCATATACAATGCACATGGCAGGGAAAGGGAGCTAGAGCCGCGATGGGCCGCAAGATCCTTCTGGTCGAGGATGACCGCGAAACCGCGTCATATCTTGCCAAGGGGCTGACCCAGGAAGGCCACAGCGTCGAGCAGGCGACGAACGGACAGGACGGCCTGTTCCGCGCCACCGACGGCAGCTTCGATCTCATCATTCTCGACCGGATGCATCCAGTCCTCGACGGAATTTCCGTGCTTCGGGCGCTCCG
>JABFXK010000239.1 GCA_013361785.1 Sphingomonas sp. | reverse complement strand
AGCCGCGCCCCGCCCGCGCGGAAGGCGAGCCACGCACTGAGCCCTACGGCCGCTCCGAGGACCAGGCCCTCGGTCGCTCCGGTGATTCCGGCCGGCGAATGGCCGAACAGCAAGGTGAAGGCGTCGAGGCCGAGCAGCTTGACCAGCGCGCCAATTGTCAGCCCGCCAAGCGCGCCTCCCACTACATTGCCCCACCATTTGGCGGCTGCGAGCTGATTGCCGAGCACGATCCCAAAGCTCACTCCCGCCGCTCCCATCAGCGCGACGGCGACTGTCACACAGAGGATCACGAGCAGGACCGAAATGCCGCCGACGCCGGGCTGCACCGGACCGGATGCCGCGGCGAAACCGTAGATCAAGCCGCCGATGAAACCGGCCATTCCGCCGCCGACGGTCCCGGCCGCTCCAAAAAGAAGGACATCGCGCCAGGCTCGGTATGCAGCCGGACGAGCCATTGTCGGCGTCCCATCCACCGGCGCAATGAACCGATAGCCGTGCTTGGGCACAGTCTCGATGAAGCGAGGCCGTCCCGCCTCATCCCCGAGCTGTCGACGGAGCGTCTTGATACATTGGGTAAGCGCTTCGTCGGTGACGGGAATGCCGCGCCAAACTTCCTCGAGAAAGCGCTCCTTCGAGACGAGCTTGCCGCGCTCGCTGACGAGCAGCGCCAGCGCATCGAGGTAGCGGCTGTTGAGCTCGACTGGAGCGCCGTCGCGGATCAACTGGCGGTCCGCGGCGTCGAGCTCGAATCGATCGAAGCAGAAGCGGCCCGGCGTCATCTTTTCAGGAAAGCCTCACGACTTGCTCATGCCGCTCACCGGCACCTGGCGCAAAGTGAAGCCGCAAACATCATCGGAGGCAAGTATGAGTGAGATCGTGGCGAAGCGGATCGCGAGTCCGTGGCGAATCATCGGCTGGGGTGCGGCCGTGGCCCTGTTGGCGGCACCATTCGTGGCCATGCAGCTTCACGCGAAAGGAGTGGACTGGTCTGCCGGCGACTTCATCTTCGCCGGAGCGATCTTCGCTCTCATCGGCGGGCTGCTGGAGTTCGCCGTGTGGAAGATCAAAAGCGGCTGGTATCGAGCGGGCGTTGCAGTCGCGCTGCTCGGCTATCTGCTCGTCATCTGGACCAACCTCGCGGTCGGAATCGTCGGAAGCGAGGACAATCCCGCCAACCAGCTGTTCTTCCTCGCGCTCCTGATCGGTATCGCCGGCGCTTGCATCGGGCGGTTCCGGGCCAAGGGAATGGCGTGGTCGATGCTCGCGACGGGCGTTTCGCTCCTCGTCGTCTTCGCAATCGCCGTGCTCCCCCCGACCGACGATCCGTTCGTACATCACGGCGTCGAGTTCGCGGGCACGAGCATCTTCGCCGCCCTCCTGCTCGGCTCGGCGTGGCTGTTCCGCCGCGCCGCCGCGGCTCAGTCGTCTTCGTCCTCATAGCCGACGAGGTTCAGCTCGCAGGCCTTGATCTGATGCGTGGTGCACCAGTGCTTGAGAGCCTCCTCGCGGCCGTGGGTGATCCACACTTCCTTCGGCTCGAGCTCCCGGATCGTCATCGTCAGCTCGTCCCAGTCGGCATGATCGGAGATCACCAGCGGAAGCTCGACATTGCGTTGTCGCGCGCGCTGGCGGATCCGCATCCACCCTGAAGCCATCGCGGTGACCGGGTCCGGGAGTCGCCGCGACCAGCGGTCGTTGAGCGCTCCGGGCGGGCAGATCACGATATGGCCGGCCATCTCCTGCTTGGTCGCTCCGCCGGTGTGCCGCAGCTCGCCGAGCTTCACTCCGAAGCTCTCGTAGAGCCGGTTCAGCCGCTCGATGGCGCCGTGGAAATAGATCGCATCGTGATGGCCGCGCTCGCGAAGCTCGCAGATGATCCGCTGCGCCTTGCCAAGCGCATAGGCGCCGACCAGGACGCAGCGGCTCGGGTCCGCATGGAGGCGGTGAAGCAGCCGGTCGATCTCGCTTCCGGTCTCCGGATGGCGGAACACCGGCAGGCCGAACGTCGCTTCGGTGATGAAGATGTCGCACGGAATCGGCACGAAGCAGGCGCAGGTCGGATCGGGACGCCGCTTGTAATCGCCCGACACCACCACCTTCTCCCCTTTGTGCTCGAGCACGATCTGCGCACTTCCAAGCACATGGCCCGCGGGCACGAAGCTGACGTCCACATCGCCGATGCGGATGCTTTGGCCATAGGCGATCGGCTGCCCGTGCTGCGGCCCGTAGCGGCATTCCATGATCGCCAGCGTCTCCGGAGTCGCCAGCACCGCCTCATGGCCGCCGCGAGCGTGGTCCGAATGGCCGTGCGTGATCATCGCCTTCGCCTTCGGCTCCGTGGGATCGATCCAGGCATCGGCGGGCCGCACGTAAATCCCATCGGGGTGGGACTCGATCCAGGAACCCAATCGCGTCATTGGGAGCTATATAGGGTTACAGACCCGGGAGTTCCGTAGCCCGGCGGGAGGAATAGCATGGGACACGCCACAGCCTGGGTGATGGACGTCATCCTTCCTGCGATCCTGCTGATCGTCCTCATCTGGCTGGTCATCAGGGTTCGTTCCAAGCGCGACACTGCCCAGAACCGCCGCACAGAGGAAGGCACGCGCGAGCTCTACGCCGAGGAAGAAGAGCGGCGGCGTGAGGGGACGGACAAGCTCTGAGCGGCCTTCCGCCAGTCGTCGAGCGCTGGTTTGATTCCAAAGGTTGGCGCCCGCGGCGCCACCAACTCGAGATGCTGGACCTGGCGCGGCGCGGACGAAGCGCGCTGCTGGTCGCCGCGACCGGCGCCGGCAAGACGCTCGCCGGCTTTCTTCCTACCATCTGTGAACTGGCTGAAGCCCCGAGCGAAGAACTGCACACGCTCTACGTGTCGCCGCTGAAGGCGCTCGCCGTAGACGTGCAGCGCAACCTCATCGGCCCGATCGAGGAGATGGGCCTGCCGATCCGCGTCGAAACGCGCACCGGCGATACACCGTCGGATCGCAAGGCACGGCAGCGGGTGAAGCCGCCGCAGGTGCTCCTGACCACGCCCGAATCGCTGAGCCTCCTGCTCAGCTATTCCGATGCCGCAATGATGTTCGAGCATCTACGCACGATCATTGTCGACGAGCTCCACGGGTTCGCCAAGGAGAAGCGTGGCGATTTGCTGTCGCTGTCGATGTCACGTCTGCAAAAGCTCGCTTCGGGCCTTCGCCGGGTCGGACTCTCGGCAACAATCAGCGATCCAGAAGCCTATCGCTCGTGGCTCGCTCCCGATGCCGACATGGAGCTGATCGACCTGGTGATCGGCGATCCTGGCGCCGAGCCGGACCTTTCGATTCTCATCCCCGAGAACAAGATCCCGTGGGGCGGCCATTCGGGCTATCACGCGATCGCCGACGTCATGCGGCTGATCGAGCAGCACAAGACTACGCTCGTCTTCTGCAACACGCGCGGGCTTGCCGAGCTCACCTTCCAAAAGCTGTGGGACGTGAATGACCAAGGGCTGCCGATCGGAATCCACCACGGCAGCCTCGCGGTCGAGGCACGGCGCAAGGTCGAGTCGGCGATGGCCGCCGGCAAGCTGCGGGGCCTGGTTGCGACGGCCAGCCTCGACCTCGGCATCGACTGGGGCGATGTCGACCTCGTCATCCAGATGGGCGCGCCCAAGGGCAGCTCACGACTGCTGCAGCGAATCGGGCGCGCCAATCACCGGCTCGACGAGCCGAGCGAAGGCATCATCGTCCCCGGCAACCGTTTCGAGTATCTTGAGGCGCGCGCCGCGCTCGACGCGATCGACGACGGCGAGCTCGACCCCGAGGTCTTCCGCCCGGGAGCGCTCGATGTGCTGGCGCAGCATATCCTCGCCATGGCAGTGGCCGCGCCATTCCAAGAGCAGGAGATGCTCGACGAAATCCGCTCCGCTGCACCCTATGCCGGCCTCAAGCAGGAGACGTTCGAGGAAATCCTGAACTTCATCGCCACCGGCGGCTACGCGCTCAAAGCCTACGACCGCTTTCGCCGCCTCGTGCCGGAGCCGCGCGGTATGTGGCGAATCGCCAGACCGGCGATAGCGCAGCAGCATCGCCTCAATGCCGGAGTCATCGTCGAGCAGCCGCTGCTGACGGTGCGGTTCCGCAACGGACGCAAGCTCGGGACGGTCGAGGAGGGCTTCGCATCGGCGCTCGCGCCCGGAGACCGGTTCTTCTTCGCCGGACTCAGCCTCGAGGTCGAGCAATTCAAGGAGACGGACATCATTGTCCACGCCTCGTCGAAGCGGGGGCAGATCGTCACTTATGGCGGCCAGCGGATGTCGATGTCGACGCACCTCGCCAATCGAGTCCGCCACATGCTGTGCGATCGCAACGACTGGAGCCGCTTTCCCCACGACGTTCGCGAATGGCTGGAGGTGCAGTCGGAACGTTCGGTGCTCCCTGAACCGCACCAGCTGCTGGTCGAGACGTTCCCCCACGAAGGGCAGCATTTCATGGTCGCTTACAGCTTTGAGGGCTGGAACGCGCATCAGTCGCTCGGAATGCTGATCACTCGGCGGATGGAAAGCGCGGGCCTGAAGCCGCTCGGCTTCGTCGCCAATGACTATGCGCTCGCCTGCTACGCGCTGGAGCCGATCACGGATCCCAAGTCGCTATTCTCGGCCGACATTCTCGAGCAGGAGTTCGTCGATTGGGTCGAAAGCTCATATCTGTTGAAGACCGCGTTCCGCGAGGTTGCGGTGATCGGCGGCCTGGTCGAGCGCCACCACCCCGGCAAGAGGAAGTCCGGTCGGCAGGTCAGCTTTTCGACCGACCTCATCTACGATGTCCTCAGGCGCTACGAGCCGCAGCATTTGCTGCTGCGCGCCGCCTGGGACGATGCCCGGCGGCGGATGACCGAGCTCGGGCGTCTCGTTCGCCTGGTCGACCGCGCCTCGGCGACCATGCTACACGTTGAAACGGACCGGATCACGCCGATGGCGGTGCCGCTGATGGTGATCGTCGGGCGCGAATCGCTTCCGCCCGGCGCGGAGGCGGACGAAGCGCTGCTGAGCCAGGCCGAGGCGCTCGCCGAAGTCGCGATGCAGATGTGAATTCTTGTTCATTGCCGGTTGTGGCGACATCTGCGATTCCTTGGCCATGCGTCGCTTCCTGGTTCTGCTTCTCCCGCTCGCCCTCGGCGGCTGCATCGTCGGCGCCGTCGCGAAGACCGCCTTCGATGTCGCCACGATTCCAGTGAAGGTCGCGTCGGCGGGCGTGAACGCCGTACTCCCCAGCCAGAAAAAGGAGGATGAGAAGCGCGGCCGCGAGGCACGCAAGCAGGATGAGGAGCGCGGCAAGCAGATCCGGATGGCAATGGAGCGCTGCCGGCAGGGCAAGCCGCTTACGACCGACAATTGCGCGGCGCTGCAGCCCCGCTAGTGCGGGGCCATGCGCTATTTTCTCGACACCGAATATAATGGCGTCGGCGGCGCCCTGCTAAGCCTCGCCCTTGTCCCAGACGCAGGCGATGAGCTCTATCTGACCTTCGCGACGTCTGACCCGCTGGTGGACTGGGTCGAACGTCACGTCATTCCATATCTCGATTCGGTCCCGGAGCAGCTCTCCTGTCCGCGTCTGTCGCGCAAGGACGCCGCGCACGAGCTCGAGCGCTATCTCCGCCACGATGACGAGCCGCTGATCTTCGCCGACTGGCCCGAGGACGTTGCCCAATTCTGCGAGCTCATGATCACCGGCCCCGGCGACATGATCGAGCTTCGGCACGTGACTTTCCAGGTCGTGCCGCTGAGCAACTTCAGCACCGCGGCGAACAGCAAGGTGCCGCACAACGCGCTTCATGACGCGCGAGCGCTCCGCGACCATATCCTCGCGATGGAATGATTATTCGGCCGCGGTCCTGAACGGCGATTCGGCATCCTTGCGGTCGACCCAGGTCAGATCGCCGAGCTTGAGCTCGCGCCCGTCATGGGCCTGGACGCACATCTTGCGCACCGGCCTTCCGTCGCGGCGGTCGGCAAGGACGATGTCCATCTTGCCATAGCCCCATTCCTCGCCCCACTGCCTAAGCGCGAGGATCACGGGCAGAAGCCCCTCGCCCTTCGCGCTCAGCGAATAGATCACGCGCCTTTTGTCGGCTGGATCGGGCGAGCGGTCGAGAATTCCGCCCGCAACCATCTTCGACAAACGATCTGACAGGATGTTGCGCGCGATCCCGAGGCCCGCCTGAAACTCTTCGAAATGATGGAGGCCATTGAATGCCCCGCGCAGGATCAGGAAGGCCCATTTCTCGCCGATCATCTCGACCGCGCCGGGGATTGGACAAGACAGTGCCGCTTCCTTGAATCGGTCGATATCCGACGTGAGCGTGTCTGCCGGCATCCGATACTCTCTCCCCTGCTTGAATGTCATGAAAGCACAGAACAGTTCCAAAAAACAGTTGCAATTTGAAACTGCGATGCTATTCCGTTGCGAATCGCAACTTTATAGCAGGGGTGATGCGATGATCCGTTCGATTTCTCTCCTTCTCGGTCTCGCGCTGGCCATGCCGGCCGCGGCATCAAATTATTCGGCGACGCTGGCGTCCCCGAGCACCAGCCGTTTCATTGCGCCGGACATTATGTGGACCTGCGGGTCGGCGGAATGCCAAGGCGCGACCAACGAAAGCCGCCCCGTCGTGCTGTGCCAGGCACTCGCAAAGCGCGCCGGCCGCATCGAAGCATTCCTCATCGATGGCCGCGCGATGGCTCCGGCGGACCTTCAGCGCTGTAACGCTTCGGCAAGAGCTCAAGCCGCGAACTCCGCCGCCGGAAAGTAACGCTTCCCCCGGGGCTGCTCGCCCACTCCCGAGGGCAGCCCCATCTTCTTTCACTTGCACAATTGCGCCGGCTCCTCCCATCTTAGGGACGTGCTGCGTCAGTATGAACTGGTCGAGAAAGTCCGCTCCTACGATCCCGATGCGGACGAGGGGCTGATCAACCGCGCTTACGACTTTTCGATGAAAGCGCACGGCGACCAGCAGC
>JABFXK010000266.1 GCA_013361785.1 Sphingomonas sp. | reverse complement strand
TGGCGTCGCGCACCGACCCGCACGCGATGATCTGGGTCGGCGCAGCGGCGATCGTGATGAACGGCCTGACCGCGCTGCTGTTCGCGAGAGGCCGGGCAAGGGACATCAACGGGCGCGCGGCCTTTCAGCACATTGCCGCCGAATCCGCGGTTTCGGCGGGCGTGGTCATCGCCGGCGTGCTGATCCTGTGGACGGGCCGCCAATGGATCGACCCGGCCGTCAGCCTGCTCGTCGCCGCGGTGATCCTGTGGGGCACCTTCGGCCTTCTTAAGGAAGCCCTCGGCATGTCGCTGATGGGTGTGCCGGCCGGAATCGATGTCGACCACGTCGAGGCCGAGCTAGCGCGGCTCGACGGCGTGGAGGCGGTGCACGACCTTCACATCTGGCCGCTGAGCACGACCGAGACGGCGCTCACCGCCCATATCGTGACCACGGTTGCCGATTATCCCGATGCATTGCTGGAAAATGCCCGCACCGTGCTTCACGACCGCTTCCGTATCGAGCATTGCACGATCCAGGTCGAACGCCACCATTCCTCCCACCATGACGATTGTTGATCCATGAATGTGACTTTTCTCGAATGCTCCCTCACCGGTGAACGCTATGAAGCCGGCAAGCCTCACAACCTGAGCCGAGCGGGCAAACCGCTGCTCGTCCGCTACGACCTCGAGGCAGCCAAGAAGACGATGACGCGCGAGAGCCTCGCGACGCGCGAGCCGGGGATGTGGAAGTGGCGCGAGCTTCTGCCGAACGACGGCGAGCCGGTGAGCCTGGGCGAGCCGCAAACGCCGATCGTTCCGCTCCCCAACATCGCGGGCCGCGAGGGCGCGTCGAGCGTCCTGGTGAAGGACGAAGGTCGGCTTCCGACCGGCTCGTTCAAGGCGCGGGGTCTCGCGATGGCGGTGACCATGGCGAAGCAGTTCGGGACCGAGCGCATCGCGATGCCGACCAATGGCAACGCCGGCGCGGCGCTCGCGGCTTATGGCGCGCGTGCGGGCATGGAGACGATCATTATCTGCCCGGCGGAAACGCCGGAAATCAACGTCACCGAGACCGCGGCTTATGGCGCCCGGGTCTATGTCGCCGACGGGCAGATCGACGAATGCGGCGCGCTCGTCGGGAAGGGCGCGGCGGAAGGGCTGTGGTTCGACTGCTCGACGCTGAAGGAGCCCTATCGGCTCGAGGGCAAGAAGACGATGGGCTTCGAGCTCGTCGAGCAGCTCGGCTGGGAAGTCCCCGACGCGATCTTCTACCCGACCGGCGGAGGCACCGGCCTCATCGGCATGTGGAAGGGCTTCGACGAGCTGGAGGCGGTCGGGCTGATCGGCTCCAAACGCCCGCGCATGTACGCGGTCCAGGCCGAAGGCTGCGCGCCGATGGTCCGCGCGTTCGAGAACGGCGACGAGTTCGCCGAGCGGTGGGAGAAGGCAGCGACGGTCGCGACCGGCATTCGGGTACCCAAGGCCGTGGGCGACTTCCTGATCCTGCGCGCGGTACGCGAGAGCGGCGGCGCGGCGATCGCGGTATCGGAGGAAGCGATCCTTCAGGCGGTCGACGATGCAGCGCGCGAGGACGGGTTCCTGCTCTGCCCGGAAGGCGGTGCTGTGCTTGCCGGATGGCGCAAGGCCCTTGGGCAGGGAATGGTCCGCGCTGACGAGCGTGTCGTCCTGTTCAACTGCGCCAACGGGAACAAATATCCGCTGCCCGACCGGTCGAAGCGGCTGACGCTGCAAGGCGCCGACCCGCGCGAGCTTTGCGCATCAAAGTAAACCCCGGCAGCCGAAGCTGCCGGGGTTCCATGCTTCGTTTGTCTTTCGACTCCCGAAGCACGAAACAACAATACATCAGCCTGACGGTTGTTCCAGCCCTAAACGACTGTGCTCACAAGAAAACTGTGGATGAAGCGGTGGATAAACCTGTGCGAATCCGCGACTCGGTCGATGCGCAAAAGAAGAGCCCCGACACGCTGTCGCGTGACGGGGCTCCCATGCTCCCGATCCATTGATCCGCGCCATCGACAGAGCCGATCCCAGAGCCTTTCAGCCCGGGTTCCGCGCCGGAGACACGCATCGGTGGTTCCGAAGCACGCCGATAGAACCCAAGCGTCCATACTTGGTTCCTCGCTCATGACGAAAAAGCGGCGCCTGAAAATCGCAACCTACAACATCAACGGAATCAACTCGCGCCTGGGTATCCTGACCCGCTGGCTCGACGAATTTGCGCCCGACGTGGTCGGACTCCAGGAGCTCAAATGCACCGACGAGGCCTTCCCGCACGAAGCGATCGAAGCGCTCGGCTATTCCGCCATCTGGCATGGTCAGAAGAGCTGGAACGGAGTCGCGCTGCTGAGCCGCGTCGGAGTTCCGGTGGAAACGCGCCGGGCGCTTCCCGGCGATCCCAAGCTCGAGCAGAGCCGGTACATCGAGGCGGCGGTGTGCGGCATCCTGATCGGCAACATGTATGCGCCGAACGGCAATCCCAAGCCTGGACCGAAGTTCGATTACAAGCTCGAATGGCTCGATGCGCTGAGCGCTCTTGCGCAGGACCTGCTCGACAGCGGCGCGCCGGCGCTGCTGATGGGCGACTTCAACGTCATCCCGACGGATGAGGACGTGTACAAACCGGAGCGCTGGCTCAAGGACGCACTGTTCGCACCCGAAGCTCGTGAGCGATACCGTGAACTGGTGGGGCAGGGCTGGACCGACGCGATCCGGCACCTGTTCCCGGACAAGCGCATTTTCACCTTTTGGCATTACTGGCGGAATTCGTTCCAGCGCGACGCCGGAATCCGCATCGATCATGCGCTTTTGAGCCCGACCCTCGCGAAGAAGCTCAAGGCCGCCGGGGTGGACCGCACCCCCCGCGGCTGGGAAAAGACCAGCGACCACGCGCCGGTGTGGGTCGAGGTCGAGGTTTGAACCGTTAGATGAAGCGCAATTCGCATCCTCACCGCGGATTAGTATGACGGGCGAATGCTCAATATCTTGTCCGCTGCGCTATTGCTGGTCGCAATGACCGCTTCCGCTCAACCCGCGCATCGTCCCCGCGCTCGCGAGGCGGGGATCGTCATCGGCATCCTTCCGACCGGTCCGCTGAATGCGATCACCGACGTCGCGGGCGTGAAGGTCGGCCAAGTGACAATCGTCGAGGGGAGCAACATCCGGACTGGCGTCACCGCGATCCTGCCGCACGGCGGCAACCTCTATCAGGACAAGGTGCCGGCGGGCTTCAGCGTCGGCAACGCCTATGGCAAGTTCATGGGCTCGACGCAGATCAAGGAGCTCGGCGAGATCGAGACTCCGATCCTGCTGACTAACACGCTGAACGTTGCCGAAGCCGCGGCGGGGATTATCGAATGGACCCTGAAGCAGCCGGGCAACGCGGACGTGCGCTCGGTCAATGCGGTAGTCGGCGAGACCAACGACGGCACGCTCAACGACATCCGCGCGCGCCGCGTGAGGCCCGCCGACGCCATCGCCGCGATCGAAGCTGCGCGCGAAGGGCCGGTGCAGGAAGGCGCGGTTGGCGCGGGCACGGGCACGATCGCGTTCGGCTGGAAAGGCGGGATCGGCACCAGCTCGCGCAAGCTCCCCGCCAGCCTCGGCGGCTGGACCGTCGGCGTGCTGGTGCAGACGAACTACGGCGGGGTGCTGCAGGTGGCAGGCGTTCCGGTCGGGCAAGAGCTCGGCCAATATTTCCTCAAGGACGAGCTGTCCAAGGCGAGTGGCGACGGGTCGTGCATCGTCGTGATCGCGACCGACGCGCCGCTGTCGGATCGGAACCTCGAGCGGCTCGCGCATCGCGGCCTGCTCGGGATCGCACGGACGGGCTCGCCGATGACCAACGGTTCCGGCGAATATGCCGTCGCCTTCTCGACGAATGCCGACGTGCGCCGAACGCCCGAGCGGCGGGCGAAGCCCAGCCCCATCGTCGATCTTCCGAACGATCAGATTTCGCCTTTGTTCGAAGCTGCGGTCGAAGCGGCCGAGGAGGCCGCGATCAACTCGCTGTTCGCGGCCACTCCGATGGACGGCAACGGCCACCACATCGACGCGCTGCCGGTCGACCGGGTGGTGAAGCTCTACAAGCGCGCGCGGCGCTGATGGCGACGCGGACCGAGCCTGGCGCAATCTATGCCGGCGTCGAACTCGGCGGCACCAAGTGCATCGCGGTGCTTGCTCGCGAGCCGCACGAGATCATCGCGCGCGAGATCGTGCCGACGACCAGCCCCGACGAGACTCTGGGCGCGCTCGAGCGGATCCTGCTCGGCTGGGGCGAAACCCACGAATTCCGCACGTTGGGAATCGCCAGCTTCGGGCCGGTCGACCTGCACCCGGATTCGCCGACCTGGGGACATGTGCTGAACACCACCAAGCCCGGCTGGAATGGCGCGGATATCGCGCCGCGGCTCGCGGAGCGATTCGGCGTGCCGGTAAAGTTCGAGACAGACGTCAATGGCGCGGCCCTCGCCGAGATGCGGTGGGGCTCCGGCCGTGACATGGCCGACTTCGCTTATGTGACGGTCGGGACGGGCGTCGGCGTGGGGTTGATCGTCAACGGTGCTCCGACGCGCGGCTTTCTCCATTGCGAACTCGGCCACATTCGTGTCGCTCAACTCGCCGGCGAGGAATGGAGCGGAATTTGTCCCTTCCACGGCGCGTGCGTCGAAGGGCTCGCGTCCGGCCCGGCGATCGAGGCGCGGATTGCACCTCGAAGTTACGACCAGGTCGCAAGCGACGATCGCATCTGGGATTCGGTCGCGTGGGCGCTTGCCCAATTGTGCCACACGATCGTCTGCGCCGCCGCTCCTGGAGCGATCGCGATCGGTGGGGGAGTGATGCTTCGCCAGCCGCACCTGCTGCCCCGTATCGAGCGCATGCTCGTCGAATCGCTGACGGATTTCATGCCGCTGCCGCGGACTGAGCGATATCTGGTGGCGCCTGCACTCGGCCGTAACGCCGGACCCCTCGGCGCGATCGCCGTGGCGATGGACGCTCTGGCGTAGCTACGATCAAGGTTCGGCCGTTCACTTGGACGACAATGCCTGCATCGACCAGCAGGCAGTCGCCGGCCGCAGCGATTTCGCCATCCGCTCTTGCTTCGCCTTCGAGAGGAATGACCCAGCGGCGACGGTCTTCGAGTACATCCCGGTCACTGTGGATCAGAGTGAAGTGCGGCCCGTCGGCGAGTGTCCGCGTTTCGTTGCCGGACAGATGCTGTGCGAGCGAATCCGAGTAAGGCTGGGTTGCTGCCACTGCAATTGCGTCGTCGAGGTGAAGCTCGCGCGGCCGGCCGTAATCGTACAGTCGATAGGTCACATCGGCATTCTGCTGGAATTCGATCAGCGAAATCCCGCCTCCGATCGCATGAATCGTGCCGGGCGGCACCATGAAGAAATCGCCGCGCCGGACCGGGCGCCAATCGATCAGCTGCTCAATCGATCCGTCGAGCGCGGCTGCACGAAGCTCATCCTTCGGCACTTCCTGCTTCAGCCCTAGCCCGAGCGTGGCGTTCGGTTCGGCATCGACGATCAGCCAGCATTCGCTCTTGCCGGATGAGAGGCCACGCGCCCGCGCCTGCGCATCGCCGGGGTGAACCTGAATCGACAGCCGCTCGCTGGTGAAGAGATATTTGACCAGCAGCGGCTGCTCGGCCGCGCCGACAAACCAGACCTCGCCAATGCGTTCGGCGGACGCCGTGTCGAACATCGGAGGCAATTGCGTGCGTCCCCACGGCTTTTCGACGTAGCGCGGCCGGAGCTTCATGACTCCGCGTGCCTGTCCCTGGTTCTTGTCCGCCATGACGGCACATTAGCGGCAAGCCCGTTGCTTGTCCGGTGCGCATTCCGCTGCCAGTCTGCGGACAAGCGGAGGAATTGAGCGTGCGGCAAGAGCGGCAAACGGCGGGTGTCACGGGCGCTTATGCGATCGTTACCTGCCTGTTCTTCGCCTGGGGGTTCATCACGTCGCTGGTCGATCCGCTGGTCGCCGCCGTCAAAGGCGTGTTCCATCTCTCTGACGTGGAAGCGCAGCTCTCCGCTTTCGCTTTCTTCATCGCCTACGGGGTGATGAGCCTCCCCGGCGCAGTGATCCTGGCGCGGCTGAAGTCGGTGCCGTCGGTGCTGATCTCGCTAGCCATGATGGTCGCCGGCTGCCTGATCATGCTGCTCGCGGCGAACATGGCCGTTTATCCGGTCGTTCTGCTCGGCCTGTTCGTGCTCGCGAGCGGGATCACCGTGCTGCAGGTTGCGGCAAACCCGCTTTCGGCCGCTCTCGGACCGCCCGAGCGGAGCCACTTCCGCCTGACCTTCAGCCAGGCGTTCAACAGCCTCGGCACGTTCATTGGTCCCTATCTAGGGGCGGCTTTGTTCCTGAAGGGCGTCGAGGTGAAGCAGGGGGCGGTGAACAGCGCCGCAGTCCGGGCCGGCTCGCTCGCGGGCATCGACCGCGCATTCTTCTGGATCGCCGGGCTCATCATTCTCATCGGCATATTGATCTGGGCTGGGCGGAGGATGATCAGCGCCGCGGCCCCTCCGCCACCCCACGAGACCGCGCGCATCGGCATTGGCGCGACAATCCGCGAAGCCGCTTCCTCACGGTGGGCGGTGTTCGGGGGCCTCGCGATCTTCCTCTACGTCGGCGCGGAAGTCGCGATCGGCACGCAAATGGCCCTGTTCCTCAACAGCACGAATGTGTGGAACGTGCCGCTGGAGAAAGCGGGCAAGTTCGTGAGCTTGTATTGGGGTGGCGCGATGGTCGGGCGGCTCGTCGGATCGGCGCTGTTGACGCGGGTAAAGGCGCCGCGGCTGCTAGCCGCCTTCACCGGGGTCGCTTGTGCGCTCTGCCTGTTCGTCTTTGGGGTCGGCGGCATCTCTGGCGGCTGGGCGGCGCTGTCGATCGGCCTCTTCAACTCGATCATGTTTCCGGTAATCTTCACGATTACGCTCGAGCGGTCTTCCGCGTCCGAAGAGGCCACGTCCGGATTCCTCTGCTTCTC
>JABFXK010000283.1 GCA_013361785.1 Sphingomonas sp. | reverse complement strand
GGAGGCACCGCATGGCGGCGGTGGTGGCGGCGGAGCCCACTGTTTTGGTGTACCGCACGGTTGCGGCGGCGATGGTGGCCCGCGCATGTTCGCGGTTCCTCAGCGTGGCCATGGCGGCGGCGAGCACGGGTTCGCCGGACTGAGGATGGAAAGGCAAGCCTTCGCTCCGCGGGCTGAGCACCAGCAGCGCTTCGCGCAGGGCGAGCGGATGCATGGCAATCGCGAGCGGGCGCAGGCCCGCTTCGCCGAACGTCAGCAGATTCGCGCCAATCGTGAGGAGGCCCGGAACCTGCGTGCTGAACGAGCGCAGCAGGTGCAGGCGATGCGCGCTCAGCGCTTCCAGCAGGAGCAGCAGCTTCGTGGGGATCGTCGTGCTCAGGCCGAAATTGCCCAGCGCCAGCAGCTCGCCAATGAAAACCTGAACCAGCGCGTGGCGGCGAACAACGGCGTCGGCTACGGTGTCGGCGGGTGCCCGCCGGGTCTTGCGAACAAGGGCTGCATGCCTCCGGGACAGGCGGCGAAGCTCGGCCTTGGCGCCGCGACTCCGTTCATCACCGCGCAGAACGCGCAGGCGCTTCGGGCGGCGCAGGTAAATGCGCTGAACGCAACGCTTGGGACTCGGCTCCTCGATCCGCCCGTCGCCGTGTCGCTCCTTGGAGCGCCGATCGCGACGGCGCCGTCGATCCTCGGCATGGGATTAAGTCCGCTGCCGGCTGACATCTCGTACCTGTATCCGGCAACGCCTGAATATTATTATCAGTACGCGCCGGGCTATGTGTATCAGGTCGACCGGAGCACGAGCCTGATCAATGCGCTGATCCCGCTGCTCGCCGGCGGGTTCCTTCCGGGCAGCACCCTGCCGCAGTCGTACATGAGCAGCTATGTTCCCGATTATTACGGGCTCAACAGCTTCTATCCGTCGAGCTACGACTACGGCTACGGCAACAATAACGGGTACTACGGCAACGTCTGTAATCGTTATGCCAATGGCGTCGTCTATCAGGTGGATTGCGTCACCGGCATGGTCGAGAACGTGATCCCGACCTACGCTGGCGGATATGGCGTCGGCCAGATGCTGCCTTCGGCGTACAGCTACTACAATGTGCCGACGCAGTACCGCAGCCTTTACTATCCAACGGCGGATAATTCGTACTGGTATGCGCCCGGCGCGATCTATCAGTACGACCCGAGCAGCAGCCTGATCACGTCCGTTGCGGCGCTGTTGTCGCCGGGCTTCTCGATCGGCCAGCCGCTCCCGACGGGCTATGACACGTACAATGTGCCGCTCGCTTACCGCGGCACCTACTACGATACGCCGAACGCCTGGTATCGGTACAACAACGGCTACATCTACCAGGTCGACCCGACGACTCAGCTTGTCACCGCGATCGTGGCTTCGCTGCTGACCTGATCGAAAGGCGATCAACATAAGTGAACAATGGCCCGCCGTGGAACTGAAATCGCGGCGGGCCATTTCGTTTACCAAACCAAAAAGGAGGCTCGGCGCATGAAGACTCATGCACTCGCGCTCACCGCTGCGGCGGCGGCGCTGCTCTCGTTGACCGCCTGCAACAAGAACAACGGCTCGGCCAACGGGCCGCCCAATGCGCAGACTTCGAAGGCCGCCAAAGCGGCTGGCGGGAAGACAATCGCTTCGGGCCTCGACCAGAACAGCAAGTTCGTGGCTGCGGCAAAGGCGGCAGGGCTCGACCAGACGCTCGCCGGCCCAGGTCCCTATACAGTCTTCGTGCCCACCGACGCGGCGATCGACGGGGCACCTGCCGGAACTTTCGACACCACACCGCAGAACCGCGCTCAGCTGACCGGGATCATCACCAATCTCATCCTTCCGGGAACCGTGCTCGTCGCCGACATCGACAAGGCCGTTGACGCGGGCAAAGGCAAGGCGCCGCTCGCGACGATGAGCGGCGGCACGCTGACCGCGACGAAGGACGGAGGCAAGACCGTGATCAGCGATTCCGCCGGTCACAAGGCGACGATCACGGGCGGCGACCAGCAGTTCAGCAACGGCGTCGTCCATCAGATCGACGGGGTACTGATGCCGAGCAAGCAGCCGGCGGCGAACGCTCCGGCTGTCGGGAAAAAGGCCGGCAAATAATCTAGTCCCTTCGCTTCATCATCCCCACTTCCGTGCGCGCTACGGCTCGCTATAACCGTCACGTGACGCGAGCGGATGAGGGGCTTTGAACCGATGAAAGCGACGATTGAGCGGGCGGTCCTCCTGAAGAGCCTCGGCCACGTCCAGTCGGTCGTGGAGCGCCGGAACACGATCCCCATCCTCTCGAACGTACTGCTCGAAGCGCGCGAGGACGGCTCGCTGCGGCTGATGGCGACCGATCTCGATCTTCAGGTCGATGAAAGCGTCCCGGCGAGCGTGACCCAGCCCGGCGCAACGACAGTTTCCGCGCACACCTTCTTCGATATCGTCCGCAAGCTTCCCGAAGGCAGCCAGGTCGAGCTCACCGCCGCGGAAGGCAAGATGCAGGTCGTCGCCGGCCGCTCCCGGTTCAACCTCCAGACTTTCCCGCGCGACGAGTTCCCGGTCATCGCCGAAGGCGACCTTCCGACGCGCTTCGAACTACCCGCCGCGACACTTCGCCAGATTATCGAGAAGACCCGCTTCGCCATCTCGAGCGAGGAAACCCGTTATTATCTGATGGGCATCTTCTTCCACGTGGTCGACGACCAGATGCGTGCGGCGGCGACCGACGGCCACCGGCTCGCCCGGGTCACGATAGCGCGGCCCGACGGCGCCGACGGAATGCCCGACGTGATCGTTCCGCGAAAGGCGGTGCAGGAATTGTACCGGCTTCTCGAGGAGCTCGAAGGCACGGTCGAGATCTCGCTCTCGCCGACCAAGATCCGCTTCGGCCTCGGAAGCGCGATCCTGACCAGCAAGCTGATCGACGGCACCTTCCCCGACTACAATCGCGTGATCCCGACCGCGAACGACAAGCTCCTGAAGCTCGACCCGAAGAGCTTTTCGGCGGGCGTCGACCGGGTCTCGACCATCGCCAGCGAGAAGACCCGCGCGGTCAAGATGAGCGTCGACCGCGACAAGGTGACGCTGTCGGTCACAAGCCCCGAGAACGGCGTCGCCACCGAAGAGGTGCCTGCGGATTATGCCGCCGACGGTCTCGAGATCGGGTTCAACGCCCGCTACCTGCTCGACATCCTGAACGAGATCGACGGCGATACGGTCGAGGTCCACCTCGCCGACGCCGCCGCTCCGACGCTCCTTCGCGAGAACGACAAGTCGAACGCGCTCTACGTGCTCATGCCGATGCGGGTTTAACCGCCGCGCCGACCTGCTAGTCCGGCGCGAATGGCAGTCGTCTCGCGCCTCTCGCTGACCGATTTCCGCTCCTACGCCTCGGCTTCGCTCGAACCGGGACCCGGCTTCGTGCTGCTGTTCGGCGAGAATGGCGCGGGGAAGACCAACCTCCTGGAAGCCGTCTCGATGCTTGCGCCCGGCCGCGGCCTTCGCGGCGCTCCGCTGTCGGACATGCAGCGCCAGGGCGGCAGCGGCGGCTGGGCGGTCGCCGCGCGTCTCGGCGAATCCGACATCGGCACCGGCACGCTCGCCGCGGCGCCGGAGCGGCGGCAGGTGCGGATCAACTCCGCCCCCGCCTCGGTGAACAGCCTGTCCGAAAGGCTGTCGGTGCTGTGGCTCACGCCCGCGATGGACCGCCTGTTCACCGGAAGCGCGGGCGAGCGGCGGCGGTTTCTCGACCGCCTCGTGCTCGCCCTCGAGCCCGCGCACGCGCATCATTCGACGCGCTACGACGCAGCGATGCGCGCGCGCAACAAGCTCCTCACCGACGAACGCTGGGACGAGACGTGGCTCGGCTCGCTCGAGGCGGCGATGGCCGAGCATGGCGCCGCGCTCGCCGAAGCCCGTGCCCGCACCGTCGCCGCGCTCGAGCAGCGGTTGGCGAATGCGCCCGACGACGAATTCGCGCGCGCTTCGATAGGTCTCGAGGGCTGGGAAGCCAGTGATCTCGCCGCGCTCCTCGGCGCCAGCAGGCAGCGCGACGCGGCCGCCGGTCGCGCCACCGAAGGACCGCACCGCCAGGATCTCGCGGTCGCCCACCGCGCCAAGCAGATGCCGGCGGCAAGCTCCTCGACCGGCGAGCAGAAGGCCCTCCTGCTCGGCCTGGTCCTCGCTCACGCCGAGCTGGTTACCGACCGCCGCGGCGAGCCGCCGATCCTCCTGCTCGACGAAGTCGCCGCGCATCTCGACCCCAAGCGCCGCGCCGCCTTGTTCGCCCGGCTCGAAGCCCGCGGACAGGTGTGGATGACCGCGACCGAGGAGTCGCTGTTCGACGGAATCGGCGAGGCGAGCCGCTTCCACATCGCGCCGGGAGCGGTGAATCCCGTCTGAGGTGGACTTCTTAACCCATCGTCCCTATGTTGCACCGCAGCACGAGGCGCTTATTCAAGCGGCGTGAAGGCTCCGACGGAGCAGCCCGCGCCTCGAATTTTCTGCTCTCCTATTCACGCGGGGCGCTTTTTGACCCCGCTGGCGCGCGCTTGTTCGCGTGCCTGCAAATTTTGGAATTCAACACAATGTCATTCATGTCTCTCGGGCTCTCGAAGCCCCTCCTCGACGCGCTCGCGGCGAAGAATTACGCTCAAGCGACGCCGATCCAGCACCAGGCGATCCCGACCGTCCTCACCGGCCGCGACCTCCTCGGCATCGCCCAGACCGGCACCGGCAAGACCGCCGCCTTCATGCTGCCCTCGCTCGACCGCCTCGCCGCCGCGCGTCGCATCCCCAAGCCCGGCCAAGCGCGAATGCTCGTCCTCGCGCCGACGCGCGAGCTTGCGGCGCAAATCGCTGCCAGCGCCGAGGCCTACGGCCGCTTCATGCGGCTCTCGGTCGGAGTCATCTTCGGCGGAGTCCCCAATTCGAAGAGCGTCCGCACCGTCGCGCGCGGCCTCGACGTGCTCGTCGCCACGCCCGGCCGCCTGCTCGACCTCATCGACCAGCGCGCGCTGAGCCTTCGCGAGCTCGAGATCCTCGTCCTCGACGAGGCCGACCAGATGCTCGACCTCGGCTTCATCCACGCGCTGAAGCGGATCGTCGCGCTCGTCCCGCCCAGGCGGCAGACCCTGTTCTTCTCGGCGACCATGCCGAGGGCAATCAAGGAGCTCGCCGACAAATATCTGACCAACCCCGCCGAAGTGTCGGTCGCGCCCGCCGCGACGACGGTCGAGCGGGTCGAGCAGAGCGTCACCATGGTCAATCAGGCCGAAAAGACGGCGCTTCTGACGCTCTATCTCCAGTCGCATCCGATCGAGCGCGCGCTCGTGTTCAGCCGCACCAAGCACGGCGCGGACAAGATCGTCCGCCAGCTAGAAGCAGCCGGAATCGCCGCGAGCGCCATCCACGGCAACAAGTCGCAGCCGCAGCGCGAACGCGCGATCGCCGCGTTCAAGTCCGGCGACGTGCCGGTGCTGGTCGCGACCGACATCGCAGCGCGCGGCATCGACATCCCGGGCGTCAGCCATGTGGTCAACTTCGACCTGCCCGACGTGCCCGAGCAATATGTCCACCGCATCGGCCGGACCGCGCGCGCGGGCGCCGACGGAATCGCGATCGCCTTCTGCAGCCCCGACGAGCGCGGCAACCTCCGCGACATCGAGCGCACCACGCGGCAGAAGATCGCCGTGACGCCGCTTCCGCAGGGTTTCGCCGCCGCCGCCGAGGCTATGAAGCGCCTCAAGCCCGCGCCGGCCCGCTCGCACGCCAAGGCCGACCGCCGCGCCGACGCCCAGCGCCGGCAGAACCGCAACGACCGTCAGCGCCACCCGCACCGCTCCGACGGCCATGCCGCGCACCGCCCCGAAGGCGTCCAACTCAAGCGCAAGTTCCGCGGCCGCCGCAGGCGCTCAGGGGGCAGTCGCGCGGCTTAGCCGTTGCAGACGCTAGGCTGCGATGCGAGAAGTGCTCCCAATGATGTGGAGCTTTCTTCTTGCGGCGTTATTCGCTTCACCCAACGCGAATCCGGCCGCACAGGATTTCTCGCGTAGCTATGTCGTGTGGGTGTCCGTCGACAAGGTCAGTGCGTTTATTGGCTGACCGATGTCGGGTTGAATGACCAACAGCTCACAGACGCTCTACTCAACGGGTACCAGACACGTTTGGATTGGAGATACTCACATCACGCGACACACCGCGCCAGTGTGTAGCGCAGGCTCGAGTTGCGGCGACCAGAGCAGGCTTTGCGCTTATTCGGGACCGCAGAGGGACCGACAAGGATCGCGTTTACGGGATTCCATAGTCTCAGCTCTCACCGAAGATAAGAAATCACTGTCCTACAAGCGGTCACTTGTGGTCCAAGCTGGCGGATGAGCGCGGCTACGAACCCATGGCACAACCTTGGTGTCACCCTGTGCACCAACCCCTCTGGGCGCCCATTTGTCACCCTCGGCTACGCCGCCACACCTCGGCGGCTGCCGCATCCAGGGTGACAAAGTTGAGGAAGTTGAAGGACCCCCGATTCCAAGCAGTGAGGGTGACAGCTACCCGCGGCGACTCGCTCGCCGACTCACGCGCGCGTACGCGCGTGCGCGCGTGACTTCCTGTCGAAAATCCCTATATCTGGACCATGGCAACCGACCCCACCAACGATCCCAACGGCAACGCTTACGGCGCCGATAGCATCAAGGTCCTCAAGGGCCTCGACGCGGTGCGCAAGCGGCCCGGCATGTACATCGGCGACACCGATGACGGCTCGGGCCTCCACCACATGGTGTTCGAAGTTTCGGACAATGCGATCGACGAGGCGCTCGCCGGCCATTGCGACAAGGTCCTGATCACCCTCAACCCCGACGGCTCAGTCAGCGTCGAGGACAATGGCCGCGGGATTCCGACGGGCATCCATGCCGAAGAGGGCGTGTCGGCGGCCGAGGTCATCATGACCCAGCTCCACGCGGGGGGTAAGATCGACAACACCAGCGACGACAACGCCTACAAGGTCTCGGGCGGCATGCACGGAGTC
>JABFXK010000130.1 GCA_013361785.1 Sphingomonas sp. | reverse complement strand
CGATCATCAACGCACGGTGGCTGGCAAGTGGCGGCTGGGTGTGCGTCGAGACGAGCCGAGGCGAACGGCTCGACGTCGTGGACCTCGCGGTCGAAACGCAGCGCGACGTCGGAAGGGCGCGAATTACGCTTTTGCGCCCGACTTAGCGGCCTTCCGGATCTCCTCGATCTCCGTTCCGAGACGCCGGCCGACCGCTGCCGCGGCTGCCTTGCCGGCCTCTTTCACCGCCTTGCCCGCGCGTTTCCCGCGAGCCCCTTCGCCGCTGGCGAAGCCGTGCTCGGCAAGCGAGGCGAGCGCGGCCGTCGCGGCAACGGCGACCAGCTCGGCGACGAGCGGGCTCTGCAACAGCTTGATGAACGCCTCGCCCATTCCCTCCTGAGAGCTTGAGCGTGAGCGTGAGCCTCCGCCGCTGCTTGCCGACGACCGCCGCGCGACTGCGCTCCCGCTCTTGGCGGATTTCTTGCTGCTCTTTGGCGTCGCCTTCCTGGCCATTCTTATCTCCCGGTGTGTGCTTGGCTTTGAACGCTCAACTCACAGGCGCATGAGCGTTTCCCGCTGCGCGATCAACAGCAGCCTTAGACATGGCGAAAAAGGGGCCGCACCGAAGATCCGGCGCGACCCCTCGGCAGCTAGGCGCCGATCAGGACAGGCGTCCCGACATCCGTGACAGAATAAAGCTTCTTCGCGAACGCTGCCGGAAGGTGCACGCAGCCGTGGCTCTCGGCGGTGACGGAGCCGGCGTGCAGCGCGATCCCGTGCGGCTCGAAGAACTCCGCCCAGGGCATGGGAGCGTTGTCGTACTTCTTGGAATGGTACATCGGCGTCTTCCCGAGGATCGAGAAAATGCCGCTCGGAGTCGGCTTGCTATCGCGTCCGCTCGAGATGGTGGTCGCCGCCATCAAAGTGTTGCCGCGATAGACATAGGCCATACGATCCGAGAGGCTGATGACGACGCGCTCCGCACCCGCGCTTTCGGGGACGTCACGCCACACATATTGGCCTGGTCTCAGTTCCTTCGGCCCAAAGGCATCGAGCATGTCGACTCGGGCCTGGGAGGCCGCGTCGCTTGCTTGCATTTGCGCCTGGTAAGTTTCCAGCGCGGACGCCGGCGTCGTAGCAACGGTAGTCGCAAAAACGCACGAGCCCGTCAGCGCCAGCGCGAGGGCTAGCTTCTTCATTTCACACCTGAATTTTATCTATTGACTTTTGCTGCGAAAATGCATCGGCCCCGAGTCGGGTTCCCTCTGCGAGTCGTTTTGCGCGTCCCGTCCGTGCACCGAAGAAGCGTTGCGGCACCGTTGAACGAGGATAATTCCTTCTTGGCGGTTGTGAGTTGCGTACAATCGGAATAGCCGGCGAAAACCGGGCGGGCCGGCAGCAAAAGGAGCAGCGATTTGGACCTTCGCCGTCACCTTCCGAGCGTCACCTTCGTCCTCATCGTCCTGTTGGTGCTGGCAGCGTTTGCCGGAATCCTCGTGTACGCAGGTGTGTACAATATCGGCGCCGACGCGCCGCATTCGCGCTTGATGTACAATATTCTCGACGAGTTCCGTGACCGGGCGATCGCAACGCATTCGCGAGACGTCCGGCTGCCTGCCGATCTGAACGACCCGAAGCGGATCGCCGCGGGCGCAGGCCTGTACAATGAGATGTGCACCGGCTGCCATTTGGGGCCAGGAGTCGAGCGGTCGGAACTTAGCCAGGGACTTTATCCGGCCGCCCCGGAACTCGCGCGTGGAGACGACCTAAGTCCTGCCGAGCAATTCTGGGTCATTAAACATGGTGTGAAGCTCAGCGCGATGCCTGCATGGGGGAGGACGCACGACGATCAGCTCATCTGGGACATGGTGGCCTTCATTCGGCAGCTACCGAAGATGAATGCCCAGCAATTTCAGGCTGCCGTGGCCAGCGCTCCGGAGAGCCACGAAGAAATGATGGAGCACATGTCCGACGAGAAGCACGACACAGCATCGAAGCCGCACAGCCACTAGCGCAATTCACCCCGCGCTGACGAAGCTGTCGAGCACTTTCTTTCGGCCCGCGTGCTCGAAATCGATTTCGAGCTTGTTGCCTTCGATCGCGGCGATGGTGCCGTAGCCGAACTTGCCGTGGAATACGCGCTGGCCGAGCGACAGGTCGGTTCGGCCCTGGTTGCCGAGGCTGACCGCTGACGCCCGTGCTTCGATGACCCGCGAGGGTTCGGGATTGTAGCCGACGCGACTCGCGCGCTGCCATCCGGGGCCGCGGGTCGGGCGCGCAACGTGGGCGAAGGGGTCGGACCGCTCCGACCACTGCGCGCGCCACAGGCTCTCGCCGCCGGTCATCGTGGTCTCTTCCTCGATATGCTCCTTCGGGAGCTCGGCGAGGAAGCGGCTCGGGATCGAGCTGGTCCACTGGCCATAGATGCGCCGGTTTGCCGCATGGATGATCGTGCACCGCCGCCGGGCGCGGGTGATCGCGACGTAGGCCAGCCGCCGCTCCTCCTCGAGACTGGCGAGGCCGCCTTCGTCGAGCGAGCGCTGCGACGGGAACACCCCTTCTTCCCACCCGGCGAGGTAGACGGTGTCGAACTCGAGGCCCTTGGCGGCGTGGATCGTCATGATGGTGATCTTCTCGCCGGAGCGGGCCTCGTCATTGTCCATCACCAGGCTGACGTGCTCGAGGAAGGCGCCGAGCGATTCATATTCTTCCATCGCGCGCGTGAGCTCGGAAAGGTTCTCCAGCCGGCCGGCGCTTTCGGCCGAGCGGTCGGCCTGGAGCATGGCGGTGTAGCCGCTTTCGTCGAGCACGATCCGCGCCAGCTCGGGGTGGGGCAGGGTGCTTGCCATTTCGCGCCAGCGGGCAAGGTCCGCGACGAAATTGCCGAGGCTTCGGCGCGCCTGCGGAGTCAGCTCGTCGCTGTCGAGCAGAGTGGCGGCGGCGAGCAGCAGCGGCTGCTGCGTCGCTCGGGAATGTCGGTGCATGGCCGCGACCGCCTTGTCGCCGAGGCCGCGCTTGGGCGTGTTCACGACGCGTTCGAAGGCGAGGTCGTCGGCGGGCGACTGGATCAGGCGGAGATAGGCGATCGCGTCGCGGATTTCGGCGCGCTCGTAGAAACGGAAGCCGCCGATGATCTGGTAGGGCAGGCCGGTCGCGATGAACCGCTCTTCGAACTCGCGGGTCTGGAACTGGGCGCGGACGAGGATCGCGGTTTGATCGAGGTGATGGCCCGCCCGCTGTAGCTGCTCGATCTCCTCGCCGACGCGGCGCGCTTCCTCGGGCCCGTCCCAGACACCGATGACGCGGACCTTCTCGCCTTTGCCAACGTCGGTCCACACGGTCTTTCCCAAGCGGACCGCGTTATGCGCGATAAGGCCATCGGCCGCGGCGAGGATATGTGAGGTCGACCGATAGTTCTGCTCGAGCCGGACGATCCTGGCGCCGGGGAAGTCCTTTTCGAAGCGGAGGATGTTGGCGACCTCCGCGCCGCGCCAGGAGTAGATCGACTGGTCATCGTCCCCGACGCAGCAGAGGTTGCGCCGCGGCTCGGCGAGCAGCTTCAGCCACTCGTACTGGGCCTGGTTGGTGTCCTGATATTCGTCGACGAGGATGTAGCGGAAACGGTCGCGGTAGCTGCCGAGCACGTCGGCGTGCCCGCGGAAGATGACCAGCATGTGCAGCAGCAGGTCGCCGAAGTCGCAGGCGTTCAGGGTCTTCAGGCGCTGCTGATACTGACCGTAGAGCTCCGCTCCGCGGCCGGCGGCGAAGGCCTCGGACTCGCCGGCGTCGACTTGGGCAGGAGTCCAGCCGCGGTTCTTCCACCGGTCGATCAGCCCGGCGAGCTGGCGGGCGGGCCAGCGCTTCTCGTCGAGATTGGACGCCTGGATCAGCTGCTTGAGGACGCGCAGCTGGTCGTCCGTGTCGAGGATGGTGAAGTTCGACTGGAGCCCGACGAGCTCGGCATGGCTCCGAAGCATCCGCGCGGCGACCGAATGGAAGGTGCCGAGCCACGGCATGCCTTCTATGGCTCCGCCGCTGATCGCCGATACACGCTCCTTCATCTCGCGCGCCGCCTTGTTGGTGAAGGTCACCGCGAGAATCTGGCTCGGCCATGCCAGGCGGGTCGCAATGAGATGGGCGAGGCGAGCGGTCAGCGCGGCGGTCTTGCCCGTGCCCGCACCGGCGAGGACGAGCACCGGCCCTTCGGTGGTGAGCACGGCCTCGCGCTGCGGTGGGTTGAGGCCTCGCAGATAGGGCGGATCGTCGGTCAGGATGGGGGATTCAGGCACGCTCCGGAGGTAGGCCGGGGAGAACGGAACGGCAACCGAACTCGGCCGATTCGCCAGATTCGAAAAGGTTCCGGACGTTGTGCCCGATATCCCCGTTATCCACAGCTTAAATCCCGCATTTTTCGCTTTCGCGACTCGGGCGAGGGGTGCATGTTGCTTGGGTGATCGGGACGGCGGTCCCGGCCTCTTTCAGGAGCCGGAAACGGCAAGCGGAAGCGGCAGGTGACCAAAGGTCCGATCTCCGCCGGCAGGATTGGGAGGAGCCTTCGGGTTCCGACCGGGCCAGCCGGGAAGAGGCGCCGGAAGAGTTGTCTTCCTCAAGCGCGACGCGGCTCCTGGCGGTCTTCGGATCGTCGGTGAGCGAAGCGGGACGCGAGAGAGGGCAACCCAAGAAGGGCCGCGGAACACTGGACGGTTTTGGCTTCGAGGGACTTCGGTTCCAGAATGCCGGGCCGGAAAGGTCGAAAGACCAGCGAACCTTCGGGCGGCGCAGTCGAGTAGGTCGGTCGGGCTCCTCGAAAGAGGGAGCGGTTCGGTGGGATGCGACGCCTGAGCTGGTGAGCCAGGATCGAGAGCGGGTCAGGCTGGGCCGAAAGGCTACAAAGCGGACCAGGTTACGAATACCGGCAGATCCTTCGCTCGGCGCAGTGGGGGCTGGCAGCAATGCCGGCCCCCATTTCTATTGGGCGCCTGCGCCGCCGCCGAGCCCCAGCAAGCTCTCCCTTTGGCGTGCCGAAGCGGCAATCCGGCGCGGCCCCGGCCCAAGCACAAAAAGCTTCGACCAACGGACGGAAACCAATTCGTGCCTGCGCGTTCAGCGAGGCAGGTTGGCGGTGGCGATCATGCTACCGGAGCGGTGGGCGCGGAGGAGTTTGAACGTGCGCAAGATCGCCGCTCTCATTCTCGCTTCGGCGGCCTGCGCACTCGGCGCTGCCGCATCGGCGAGCACAACGTCGACTTTGGTATCCAACGCCCCCTGGTGGGAGAAGATCACGGTCACCATGGGCGGTGACGGGAAGGCCGAAGCCTGCCGCTACGAAACCAGCCTCAAGCAGACCCCCGAGGATTGCGACGTCGCCTCGAACGAAGCGGCGATGGCCACCAAGGCCTCGGAGAGCAAGGGCGAGGTCACGAGGATCACCTTCGAACGGCGCTTCACCCCCGGCGCCCCGCCGGCCAAGCCCAATCTCGAGACCGGCGACACCTTACTCGGCGGCGAGATGATGGCGCTCGCAATCGACGCCAAGGGCGCGGTCAAGGACTGCAAGATGGTCGCCCAGTCGGGCGCGATGCGCCCCGAATATAGCTGCGACGACGCCACCGCCGAGCGCTTTCAGGCGAGCTACGGCGCCGACCGCAAGGACGCCCCCGAGCGCGAAGGCTATATGACCATCCTGGTCTACGGGCATACCGAGCATATGGTCTAGGCTTTCACGCCAAGGCGCGAAAAGGGAAGGGAAGGGCTGCCTCGATGGGGCGGCCCTTTTCTTTTTGAGAGCGAGATCGAGCGGCTCAAGAAGGCGGCCTAACTGCCCCTCATGGGCAGAGGGTCAATCTCACCCATTGTCACCCACGCCATCGCGGCGCACACTCACCCTCGCGCATGTTCGCTTGCGCGCGTTGAGGGGAGATGTTTGATGAAATCAGTTGTCGGTGTGGCGGTTGCCGCGATCGTGATCGCGCTTGGCGCGGTTCCTGCGGCTGCGAAGCAGGACCCGGCCAGGCTCGGCTGCACGCAGGTGCAGGCGGGGAAATGCACGGCCTGGGCGGAGCTGACGAACCAGCAGGCGCGGCGCGTTCGGATGAACGACGTCTTCGGGCCCGACTATCCTTATTACCTCAAGCAGACCGACCTGCCGGCCGATACGGTGCGCGAATATGGTCTCGACCTCAGGTCGCGCTACATCGTGACGAGCAACGGGTTCATCTTCGTGATCGACCCGGACGGGTTCGAGGTCACTCGGGTGATCGCGCCGGAGAGCTCGACCGAGCGCTAAGACTCATTGTTTCTCCGCGTGAGCGCGCCAGGGCGAGGAACCTCCGCCTTGGCTCGGCGGTTGCGTCGGGCGCGACGCAGGAGAGAAATCATGAAGCGATCGACCTATGCGGCGGCTGCGATCGCAGTCGCTCTCACGGCTTGCAACAAGCAGACGGCCAACAATGAAGCGGCGGCGACCAACGCCGCGACCAATGCAGCGGCGATGAACGCCGGAACGGCGAACGCGGCCGGCGGCAACATGGCGATGAACAACGGAGCCGCGTCGAGCGGGGCGATCGACACCGCCTTCGTCACCGAAGCGATGAAGGGCGACAACAGCGAGGTCGCGCTCGGCAATCTCGCCGAGCAGAAGGGCAGCTCGGCCGGGGTCAAGGATCTCGGCAGGATGCTCGCGACCGATCACGGGGCGCACAAGCAGGTAGTGGCGGCGCTCGCGCAGAAGGCGAACGTGCCGGTGACGAACGACCTCAAGGACGAAGCGAAGGCCGAGCAGACCAAGCTGCAGGGCCTGTCGGGCGCGGCGTTCGACAAGGAGTTCGTGCGCGCGACCGTCGAGGATCACCAGAAGGACATCGCCAAATATGAGCAGGAGGCGAAGTCCGGCGACGCGCAATCGGCGGCGATGGCGAAGCAGACCCTGCCGACGCTGAAGAAGCATTTGCAGACCGCGCAGGCGCTGGAGAAATAACCTATCTGGAAAAAATGTGTTGACAGCGTCACGCTGATTCGGTACATCGTAGGCACAGTGAAGAATTGCGAGTCGGGCGGCGCTC
>JABFXK010000186.1 GCA_013361785.1 Sphingomonas sp. | reverse complement strand
CGAGGCGCACAAATGGTTCAACCTCGCGGCTCTCAACGGAAGCACTCGCGGGCAGGAATGCCGCGCGGAGATTGCCGTCGAGATGAACGCCCGGGAGATCGCGGAAGCCCAGCGGCAGGCGCGCGCCTGGCTAGGCGCCTGCGGGTACCAGCGCCGCGCCGCCTGAGGGCGGAACGATCGTCGTGACAGCGCTCGGCGGACCCGGACGCTCCTTGCCCCAGGTGATGGCGCTAACCTGCGCCGCGGGCGTTCCAAGCAGAATCAGGAAGTTGCGTGCCTCGGCCGCACGCTGTGCGCCAAGCGCCAGCGCTTGATCGCGCGTGTCGGCCGGATCGCCATGTCCCTCTATACGTACGGCCACCTCGGGATGCTGCCGAAGCCACGCCGCTTGCGCCTGCAGCTGCAGCTTCGCCTGCGCGGTCAGCTGAGCACGTCCAGCCGCGAAATAGATTGTCGTTCCGCCGGACTGGGCCGCCAACTCGGCGCGCAGGACATCGATGGGATTTTGCACCGGCACCTGCGGCGCGGGAGCGCGGCGCCTGAGACCCGGCAACTGAGCCGACGCCGGAACGGCGAGAAGCGCGGCGAGCAGAAGAATGGCTTTGCGCATCAGTCCATCGTCCCCGACCAATCAGGATCCGACCCGTCCTGCGGGATCGTCATCTTTCGCGGCGCGCTCCCGTCGAGACTCACCCGGTAAAGCGCGGGGCGCCCGTTCGCTTCGGTGCGCTGGAAGACGATTTCGCGGCTGCTCGCAGCCCAGCTCGGTTCTTCATCGGCCGATCCGCCGGTAAGGACCTTCTCGCCGGTACCGTCCGGAGCCATGATCCCGATCCGCCGGGTGTCGCCCATCCGCCAGGTGAAGGCGATGAGCTTCCCGTCCGGGCTCCACTCGGGCGCGCTGTACGCGGCCGTGCTGAAGCTGATCCGCCGCTGCTGCGATCCATCGGCGTTCATCACGTAGAGCTGCTGCGTGCCGGAGCGGTCGCTCTCGAACACGATCTTGCTTCCGTCGGGCGAAAAGCTCCCATCGGTATCGATGCCGGGAGAAACGGTGAGCCGCTGTGGATAGCCGCCGTTCGCGCCGACGGTGTAGATGTCGCTGTTGGCGCCGAGCATCATGGAAAAGACGATTTTCGAGCCGTCGGGCGAATAGCGGGGCGCGAACGTCATCGCGTCGCCGGGGACGAGCGGGCGCTGATCGCCATTGCCGACGTCGAGAATCCGCACCTGCGGAGTGCCGCTCTGGAAGCTCACATAGGCAAGGTGAGCCGCCTTGGGCGAGAGCCGCGGGGTCAGAACGATGGTGTCGCCGGGAGTCAGATATTTGTGGTTGTAGCCGTCGCTGTCCATGATCGCGACGCGCTTCACTCGCGCCGTCGTGGAGCCGGTCTCGGCGACATAGGCGATACGCGTATCGAACATGCCCGGAGCGCCAGTAATCGCCTTGTAAGCGAGGCCCGAGCATTTGTGCGCCGCACGACGGAGGTCGGCCGGGATCACCACATAGCCTTCGCGGGCAAGCTCGCGGCCCTTGTCGACATCGTAGACGTAGCAGCCCACGGTGTAGCGTCCATCGGGTCGCGTTCTGACGAATCCGGTGACGAGCGCCTTCGCGCCTCTCTCGCGCCACTTCAAGAAGTTCGGCGCCGTGACTTCGGGATAGGAATAATAATCGTTGCGGTCCGACCTCAGCGGCATGAGCTCGGAGGTCTGGCCGAGATCGGTTTCCATGAGCTGGGTCGCCTGCCAGCCGAGCGCGAGCATCTCGTTGCCCTTGCTGCCGGCATCCGGCGAAGTCAGCGGCGGAATCGCGATGACCGTGGCCGCGGGCTGCTGTGCCTGCGCGGCGCTGGCAAGGAATGCCGCCGCGCCGACGGCAAATGCTATCAATCGTACTGCTGTCATTGTCCCGCTGCGGCGATCTGTCTGAATTTTTCGGTCCATTCTCTGGGCTGCCGTTGCGGCCTTCCGTTCGCGTCAAGAAAGGCGGCCGTCACGCGGCCATCGGTCAACAGTTCCGCGTGCCGGATGACACGCTGCTGAATCACCACCGAAGCGGCGCGCACCTCCACGTCGGTGCTGATGACGACGAGGTCGTCGCCGAGCCGCGCGGAGCGGACATAGCGGATGTTCGCCTCGGCGACGTAATAAGCGCCTTCTCCCGCTTCCAGGACCTGGCGCTGGTCGACGCCGACGGCGCGAAGCATGTCGGACCGGGCACGCTCCATGAACTTCAGATAGTTGGCGTAATAGACGACACCTGCGGTGTCGGTGTCCTCGAAATAGACGGTCAGCGCGAAATGGTGCTCGCGGCCCACGAACGCGCCGCGATACGGCGTATCGACCGAATTCCCCGCCATCCGCCTCGCCTCTAGCCAGTGCGGAGTCCGAACTGCAACCCCGCTTGACTCCGGTGTAACGCATAGGTTACATGTCACCTACAGGTTACATGGAGTTGCATCATGACTGCTGTCGACATTGCCGAGCGCAAGGCTCGTTTCCGCGCCTTCGGATTTCTCTTTCTCGCTGCGCTCACCTGCGCGGTGATGGTCCTTGTCAGGAGCGGGCGCGGCACCGACTTCACCCAGGGACTGTGGCTCGGGCTGCTGCTCGGCTGCGCGCTCAATCTGCTTCCGATCAAGCGCTGGGTCCGGCCTAACAGCGACGTGATGCGGCTGCTCGACGACGAAGGCACCCGCGCCAATCGCCAGCTTAGCTGCACCATCGGCTTCTGGGCGGCCGTTATCGTCGCCCTGGCGTTCCAGCTCGCGTCGCACTTCGATGCGGCGATCGGAGCCGAGGAAGTCGGGCAATATGTCGCCACTGCGGGAATTGTCTCGGCGATGATCACCTTCGCCATCCTCGAGCTGCGCGCCGCCCGGTGACGGAGCGCCTTGCCAACCAGATCACGAGAAGGCCGAACTGACGCAGGCGGCGCTTGCCGAGCTGGTCGGAGTTAGCCGCAAGACCATCAACACGGTCGAGAATGGCGTCTTCACCCCTTCGGCGACATTGGCAATCAAGCTTGCGCAAGCGCTCAGCGTCCCGGTTGAACAGCTGTTCTGGATCGAGCGCTGATGGCACCGACCTCTCGGACCAAGTCGCCCTCGGCTTCGGCCATGTCGGCGAGGTGCATGCCCCAGCCTGGCAGGAACATGCCGAGCACGGCGATTTCGCCGCCGACGTGATTGGTCCATTTCTCGCCTGCCGCATGGTTGGTTCGGATCGAGAGATAGCCGCGCGGACCCCGGTTCACGCACCGCGCGGACACCAGCCCGTGGGTCTCGACGTAGGAGGTCGCCGGCTGCCCCTCCGTCGACCATTGGATCGGCCCGCCCGGCACCGGCAGCGACGAGCGCGTGAACCAGATGCTGTCGAGCTTTACCCAATCGCTCGAACCCGGAAGCGCCGGATTGACGCAGCCGACGGTCATTCCGGGCTGGTCGGCATAGCCGAACATTGCGCCTTCGGGCGGATCGTTCTTCTCGCGGAAGCTGCTCCACGCCATCACGCACGCGGTTTCTCCCGGGCGGCTGCACAGCGGAGTGCGCTTGAACGTGCCGCCGACCAGCTTCCCCTGCGGCACGAGCACATTATAGCCGGGGATGATCGCGAGCTTCATCCGCGCGGCGACGGCCGGGTCCTTCTCGATCTCGCGCGCGATCAGCTCCTGCAGCATCAAACTGCCCTGGCTGTGGCCGATAAGGACGAAGGGACGCCCGCCGTTGCGGGTGCGGACGTAGTTGCGCCACGCGGCGAGCACATCGCCATAGGCGAGTTCGGCGGGCTGGGCGATGTCGGCACCGGCCGAATAGGCCGCGATCGCCGCCACCGTCATCTGGCGGTACACTGGAGCGAAGGTCCGGCACACCGAAGCGAAGCGCGCGAACTGCGTCTCGGCGGTGAGCTTCTCCTCGCGGCCCGCATTCATGTCGCTGTTCATTCCGGGGTCGCTGGAGACCGTCGGATAGACATAGAAGCAGTCGAGCGGCGGGTCCTTGGCGGCCGAGGAGGTGCTGACGGCTCCGTAGCCGCTCGGCGTCAGCGCGGTCGTCGGAAGCGCGGTCGAGCAGGCGTCGCTGCGGCCGGGGAGGCACAGCCAGCTCGAATCCTTCGAATAGTCGGGTGCACCGGAGGAGGCGTTTGGCTGGGCTGGGAGTGGCGCCGCGAGGCTCAGCGCAGCGGCGAAAATGACGAGACGCATTATTTCGTAGACGCTCCGCTATCGAACAGACCGGCCTGGCTGCCCTGCGGCGTGGGCAAGCCGAGATGGGCGTAGCCGCGGCCGTTGAGGCACCGCCCTCGTGCCGTCCGCGCGATGAGGCCCAGCTGAATGAGATAGGGCTCGATCACGTCCTCGATCGTGTCGCGAGGCTCGCTGAGCCCGGCTGCCAGCGTCTCCACGCCGACCGGACCGCCGCCGTAAAGGTCGGCGATCATGGTGAGGTAGCGGCGGTCCATCGCGTCTAGGCCGAGCGCGTCGATCTCGAGCCTCGACAGCGCGGCGTCCGCGACCTTCGAATTGACCGTGTCGGAGCCGGACGCGTGGGCGAAATCGCGCACCCGGCGAAGGAGGCGGCCAGCGATCCGCGGAGTCCCGCGCGAGCGCCGGGCGATCTCGTGCGCCCCGTCCTCGGTGAGCTCGACGTTCAGCAGCCGCGCCGCGCGGCGGACCACCTGCTCCAGCTCTTCAACCGTGTAGAAGTTCAGCCGTACCGGGATGCCGAAGCGGTCGCGCAGCGGCGTGGTTAAAAGCCCCTGCCGCGTGGTCGCTCCGATCAGGGTAAAGCGGGGAAGATCGATTCGGACCGAGCGCGCGGACGGACCTTCGCCGATCATCAGATCGAGCGCGCGGTCCTCCATCGCCGGATAGAGCACCTCCTCGACTGCGGGATTGAGACGGTGGATCTCGTCGATGAACAGGACGTCGGCGTCCTCGAGGTTGGTGAGCAGCGCGGCGAGGTCGCCCGACTTCGCGATCACCGGGCCCGAGGTGGCGCGGAAGCCGACGCCCATCTCGCGGGCCAAGATTCCCGCGAGAGTCGTTTTCCCCAGCCCCGGCGGTCCGTGGAGCAGGACGTGATCGAGCGCCTCGCCGCGGCTTTTCGCCGCACGGACGAAGACGCGGAGGTTCTCGCGCGCCGCCTGCTGGCCGATGAACTCGTCGAGACTCTTCGGGCGAAGCGCCGCGTCGGCATCCTCGCTGGTACGTTCGGGCGTCGTGATTCGGGCGGGATCAGTCGCCATCGAAGGCCTGGAAGTCTACAAAGTCTACACTCCAACGCGCGCGCGCGCGAGGGATGGGCCGGCTCTGCCCCGCATCGATTGGTGCTGAATGTACTGGTCCAGCCATGCAGCGATGATGCACAATCCCGCGGCTGTAGGACAGCGCTTTTCAGACCTGCCGCTGCTGACCTTTCCTGCGGTCCCACGGCCAGCGTCCCTCAATCTCGACCTCGAGACTGAAGCTCAAGAAGGTCCGCACGACGACGATCGCGGCGAGCACCGCGACGCTGAGCAGGGTCGGCTCGACCGCCACGGTGTTGATGATGTCGGCGGCGACGAGAAACTCGAGGCCGAGCAGGATCGCGCGGCCGAGGCATGAGCGGAAATTCGCGACAGCCTCGTCGCGGTTGGCGGGAGAGCCTATGCGATAAACGAAGCTGCCGAGCGTCCCGAATGCGCCGAGCGCAATGATCGCGATGCCGACGAGCTCGATGATTTTGGCGACGACATGCGCGATCTCGGTGGCGGTCTGGTCGAACATGATGTCTCTACGCGGGGCCGGGCGAGAAGTTGCCGGTGCCGCGGCCGCCCCTTAGCATCATGCCCGAAAGGGGTTCCGCATGCAGATCGATCGCCGAAGCTTTGTGGCAGGAATTGCCTCCGCCGCGGTTGCCGGGCCGGCGATTGCGCGAAGGGCAGCGGTGCCGTCCTGGTATTTCCGCTCGGTGGTGATCGACGGGCTCGGCGGGATCAGCGATCCCTACGGCAAAGACGGCGAGCTTCGACTGACGGACCGTGCCTGGGCGGAGATGCGGATGACGGGCATCACCGCCGTTCGCGACACGCTGCTCCCGGTCGGAAATTATGCCGACAGCTGGGAGAAGTTCAGCAAGGCTCTCGACGATTACCACAACCAACTCGCCGCCAACCCGGATCGGCTGATGCTGGTCGAGAGAGCGAGCGACATCGACGCGGCGAAGGCCGCGGGGAAGCTCGGGATCATCCTCGGGACGCAGGACACAGCGATGGTCGGTCCGGCGCTCGACCGCCTCGCCGAGATGAAGAAGCGTGGCGTCCGCGCGGTGCAGCTGACCTACAATCTCGCGAACCTCTCCGGCGACGGATCGATCGAGCCGCGCAATGCCGGGATCACCAACCTGGGCCGCGATACGATCCGGCGGATCGAGGCGGAGAAGCTGCTGCTCGACCTCAGTCATGGCGGCGCGCGGACGATCGACGAGGCGATCGCTTTCGCAAAGCGCCCGCTGACGATCAGCCATACGGGCGCCCGGGCGATCACCGACCATCCGCGCAACGTCTCCGACGCGGCGATCCGCGCAGTCGCGGAGAAGGGCGGCGTCGTCGGCGTCTATTTCATGTCCTACCTCGCGAGCGACATGCATACGAGCGGGTCGATGCTGCTCGACCATATCGATCATGTCGCGCGCGTTGCGGGCGAGGACCATGTCGCGATCGGCACCGACGGCGGCGTGCTCCCCAACGTCATCGACGACAAAGCGCGCGAATATGCGCGCAAGGATTACGAGCAGCGCAACGCGGCGGGGATTGCCGCGCCGGGCGAGGGCCCCGACGTGTTCCCGCTGGTGCTCGACTATAATTCGATCGACAAGATGGAGCGGCTGGGCAGCGAGCTGATGAAGCGCGGCTGGACCACGACGCGAGTCGAGAAGCTGCTCGGGCAGAACCTGATGCGGCTCTATGGCGAAGTCTGGTCCTAATCGTGCTCGATGGCGGGGCCGACGATCTCGAGCCAGTCGTGCTTCCGCGACTCCCAAACCGAATAGGCAGGCGTTGCAAAAGAAGGGTTGTCGAAGGTGCCGAGCGGGATGGCGATCAGGTCGTTGAACTTGTGGTCGAATTTGCCGTCGATCTCATAATAGACGTCAGAGCCGCAGTCCGGACAGAAATGGAAGGTCGCGCGGTTGCCGCTGTCGGCGACCTTGACGAAGGTGTTCGACGCGCCGTCGATTTGCACCTGCGCCGAAGGCCAGCGTGCCTGGACAGCGAAAGCGCTGCCCGACCGCTTCTTGCAGTTGAGACAATGGCAGACCGAGACTCGCACGGGTTCGCCGGTGACCGTGACACGAAGCTGACCGCAGCGGCAGGAGGCGGTTCGATCTGTCACTTCGCAGCCTTTCTAAGCGCCAGCCGCACCAGTGCATCGAGACCCGCGTCGGCGCCGAGCTCGTCCTGCGCCGCGTTAACGGCGGCGCTGGCTTCGGCGGGTTTGAAGCCGAGGTTGGCGAGCGCGGACATGGCGTCTGCCGCGGCTCCGGCCCGCGGTGCGGGTGCTGCGCCGCCGGGGCCGGTAATGCCGAGCTTGCCTTGCAGCTCATTGGCGATCCGCGCCGCGAGCTTGGGCCCGACTCCGTTGGCCCGGCCGATCATCGCCTTGTCCTCATGCGCCACGGCGCGGGCGAGCTCGTCAGGAGAAAGCGTCGAAAGAATTGCGAGTGCGAGGCGGCCGCCGACGCCCTGGATGCTGGTGAGGGCCCGGAAGGCGTCGCGCTCGGCCGTCGACCCGAAGCCGAACAGGGTCCACGCATCCTCGCGCACCTGGAGCTCGGTGAGGATCACGACTTCGCCGCCGACGCCGCCGATGGCGCTCAGCGTCTTGCCGCTCATCTGCACGAGATAGCCGACGCCGCCGACGTCGATCACCGCGCTGTCGGCGGTGATTTCGGTTAGCGTTCCGGCGAGGCGCGCGATCATCAGCAATAAGGCTTAAGCGATGCGGCGGCTCGTCGCCAGATGATGCGCATGCGTGATCGCGACCGCGAGCGCGTCGGCGGCGTCAGGGCCAGCGATGTTCGCGCCGGGGAGCAGCCGAGAGACCATCGCGTGGACTTGCGGTTTCTCCGCGCCGCCGGTGCCGACGACGGCCTTCTTGACCAAAGTCGGGGAATATTCACCGACGTCGATCCCCGCGCGCGCGGCGCACATCAGCACGCCTCCGCGCGCCTGGCCAAGCTTCAGAGTCGACTGCGGGTTCTGGTTGACGAACACTTCCTCGGCCGCCGCCGCGTCCGGTCGCTGCTCAGCGATCAAGGCTTCGAGCTGGTCGGCAAGCGCTGCGAGTCGCTTCGGCAGCGTCGCCGCCGTGTCGGTCTTGATCTGCCCGTTAGCGATGTGGCGGAGGCGATTGCCGTCGGCTTCGATCACGCCCCAGCCGCTCGTGCCGAGCCCGGGATCGAGGCCGAGGATCCTCAGGCGAGCTTCTCCAGCTCCTCGTCGGGAACGTCGTAATTGCCCCAGACGGTCTGGACGTCGTCGTCCTCGTCGAGCGAATCGATGAGGTTCATAAGCTGCTGCGCCTGTTCGCCGCGGACCTCGACCTCGGTCGACGGTTTCCATGCGAGCTTGGTGCTTTCGGCTTCGCCGAGCATCGGCTCGAGCGCCCGGGCGACCTCGTGGAGGCTGTCGATCGTGGTCCAGATGCGATGGCCGTCCTCGTCGCTCTCTACGTCCTCGGCTCCCGCCTCGATCGCCGCTTCGAGGACCTTGTCGGCGTCGCCTGCGGTGCCGGGATATTCAATCAGTCCGAGGCGCTCGAAGCCATGGCTGACGCTTCCGCTCGCGCCGAGATTGCCGCCATTCTTGGAGAAAATCGTGCGGACGTTGGTTGCGGTGCGGTTGCGGTTGTCGGTCAGCGCTTCGACGATGATCGCCACACCGCCAGGGCCGAAGCCCTCGTAGCGGATCTCCTCGTAATTCTCGGCCTCACCGCCCGACGCCTTGTCGATCGAGCGCTGGATATTGTCCTTCGGCATCGATTGGGCGCGCGCCGCTATGATCGCGGCGCGGAGCCGTGCGTTCGCATCAGGGTCGGGCAGGCCCATCTTCGCCGCAACCGTGATTTCGCGGCTGAGCTTCGAAAAGAGGGCCGAGCGCTTCTTATCCTGCGCCCCCTTGCGGTACATGATGTTCTTGAATTTGGAATGACCTGCCATGGCCGTTCTCTACGCGAGTCCGAGTGCCTGGCGATAGGTTTCGAGCACCGCGTCCTGCTCCTGGCGCGTATGCGTCTCCATCTTTCTCAGGCGAACGATCATGCGCATGATCTTGGGATCGTAGCCGTTGGCTTTCGCCTCGGCATAGACGTCCCGAACGTCGTCCGCGATGCCCTTCTTTTCTTCTTCCAAACGCTCGATGCGCTCGATGAACAGCCGCAGCTGATCGGCCGCGACGGTGCCCTCCGCCATGCTCTCTAGACTCCGATTTCTAAGTTGAGCCCGCGGCTCTAGCGGGTTGAACGGTCATATCAAGCGGCTAAGGCGTGCGTCGTGTCGGAGACTCTCGCACCCCGCTCGCGCAAGGTTAAGATCCTGGCGACGCTCGGCCCCGCGTCGAGCGACGCGAAGATGATCCGTCGGCTGATGGTCGCCGGAGCGGACGCGTTCCGGATCAACATGAGCCACGGCGACCAGAAGGCCAAGGCCAAGCTGGTCAACCACATTCGGACGCTCGAAAAGGAATTTCACCGCCCGACGACGATCTTGTTCGACCTCCAGGGGCCGAAGCTTCGGGTCGGTCATTTCGCCGGCGGCCGGACAGTGCTCGAGAACGGCAGCCGCTTCATCCTCGATCGACAGAAGAAGGCCGGCGACAGCAGCCGCGTCCAGCTTCCCCATGCCGAGCTGTTCGAATCGATCCGGCCGGGGACTCGCATCCTGATCGATGACGGCAAGGTGCGCCTTAGCGTACTCGAAGCCGACGGCGACCAGATCGTCAGCGAAGTGAAGGTCGGTGGCGCGGTGTCTGACAATAAGGGCGTCAACGTGCCCGATGTCGTCGTCCCGATCCCGGCGCTGACCGACAAGGACCGGGACGATCTGCACTTCGCGCTCGAGCAGCGCGCGGACTGGATTGCGCTGTCATTCGTCCAGCGGCCCGAGGACGTGGCCGAGGCGCGCTCGCTGATCGGCGATCGCGCCGCGCTCCTGGCGAAGATCGAGAAACCGGCGGCGATCGAGCGGCTGAACGATATCATCGAGCTCGCGGACGCGGTGATGGTCGCGCGCGGCGACCTCGGGGTCGAGCTTCCGCCCGAGCAGGTCCCGCCGCTCCAGAATCGCATCGTCGCCTGTGCGCGCCAGTTCGGAAAACCGGTGGTGGTCGCGACGCAGATGCTCGAATCGATGGTGACCTCGCCGACTCCGACCCGCGCCGAGGTCAGCGATGTCGCGACCGCGATCTACGATGGCGCCGACGCGGTGATGCTCTCGGCGGAGAGCGCGACCGGTCAATATCCGTGCGAGGCGGTGCAGATGATGGACCGGATCGCGCAGAGCGCCGAACGGGATCCGTCATACCAGGCGCGGGTGCATTTCACGCATACTCGCCTCGAACCGACAACCGCCGACGCGCTCTCGGCTTCGGCGCGGCAGATCGCGCAGACGGTCTCGGCGACTGCGATGGTCTGCTACACGAGCTCGGGCGCGACGGCGCGGCGGATCGCGCGCGAGCGGCCGCCGGTGCCCATCCTGGCGATGAGCCCGTCGCAGCATACGGCACGCAGGATGGGACTGTTGTGGGGAGTCCACGCCGTGCACTCGCGCGACGTCGCAAGCTTCGAGGAGATGGTGGAGAAAGGGAAGCGCATGGCGCTTCGCCACCAGATTGCGAAGGGCGGCGAGCGCATCGTGTTGATGGCAGGAATCCCGTTCGGAACCGCCGGGTCCACGAACGTGCTCCACGTCGTTCGGTTGATCGGCGATGAGCTCGAACGTCACCAGGCGAGCAACGCTTCAGCGGGGCAGTAGCCCCGGGATTTCGTCTGCGATCTCGCGGGCGAGGAAGCCGATCCGGCCGACCTTGCGGGCGAGCCGGGCGCCGGCCTCACCGTGAAGCCACACCGACCACAGCAAGGCATTGAGCGGCTCCGCGCCGCGCGCAAGCAGGCCGCCGACAATTCCACCGAGAACGTCGCCGCTGCCTGACACTCCGAGGCCCGGCGCTCCGCCGTCATAGGTCCAGCACTGGCCGTCGGGCGTGACCACATGGCTGGTCACTCCTTTGACGAGCACGACGGAGCGGTAGAGCTCGGCCGCGCGAATACCGCAGCCGATCGGATCATCGTCGACATGCTCGGGCTTGCAGTCGAGCAGCGAGGCAAGCTCCTTCGCATTCGGAAGAAGGACCGGGGTGCTCCGCCTGCCGAGCTCGCGCTCGTGCAGCGGCTCCATCGTTTCGAGCAGCGCAACGTCGAGCGCGAGTGCGGCATCGCATTCGAGCAACGCGTCGGCCATGCGCTTGCACATGTCCGAGCGTTTGACGCCCGGTCCGGCCACCACCGCATCCACGTCGCGTGCCGCGTCGGCAATCCGCTCGACCGCGCTTCCGTCAAAGCCGCCGTCGTCGTCCTCCGCCAGGCCGAACACCATCGCTTCGGGCATCGCGACGCCGAGCGGCACGGCCGCGCTTTCGACGGTCGCAATTCTGAGCTTGCCTGCGCCCGCGCGCATGGCCGCTATCGCCGCGAGCAAGGCCGCGCCAGGGACGTCGCGGCTGCCGGCGACGATCAGGATTCGGCCCTTGGTCTCCTTGTCGCCGTCGATCACCGGCGGCAGTGGGTGCGGCTCCAGCGCAGCGGACTCGCGCTTCATCGAGTCCCCGTGACCGCGTCCGGAGCCGAGGTCTTTGGCGCGCCTTCAGCCTCGAGCTGCGCGCCGTGGTTCCACAGGCTCAGCTCGGGAACGCAGAGGCCTTTCGCGTCGGGCTCGAAGTCGTAGGCGGCGATCCCGCAATTGAGCACCTCCGCCTGCTTGTCGATGCTGAGGATCTGCGCCTCGTCGAGCTCCTCGAGGATGTAGCGGAAGCAGAGCACGACGACCTGGTGGCACACGACCAGCACCCGGCGGTCGCAATAATGGAGGTTGATCGTGTTCAGCATCGACCTCAGGCGGAGGATCACGTCGGCCCAGCTCTCGCCGCCCGGTGGCCGATGGTAGAATTTGCCGAGGCGCCGCCGATGCGCCGCTTCCTCGGGGAATTTATGCCGGATTCCGGCGGTGGTCAGCCGGTCGAAGATCCCGAACTCGCGCTCGCGCAGACGCTCGTCGATGACCGTGTGCGACGGTCCGCCGGCGAGCGCGCCCTCGCTGCAGATGATCTCGGCCGTCTGCTTCGCCCGGATGTACGGCGACGAGAGAATGATCTCCGGCCGCTCATCGGCGGAGAGGGAGGCGAACCAGCGTCCTGCCGCTTCGGCCTGCTTGCGGCCGAGGTCGGAAAGCGGCACGTCGACGTCGCGCATTTCGATATCGATTTCGTGCGCGCCGGCCTCGTCGGCGGCATCGCGGGCGACATTGCCCTGGCTTTGCCCGTGCCTCACAAGCCACAGGCGCTCAGGCCAGTTCTGCCGTGTCGTGCTCATCTCGATACGGCAGAAAGCTTCAGCGGCAGGATTGTGCCCGCGACGGCGGCTTACTCAGCCGCCACCGCCGTCGCTAGCGGTTCCCCCAGGCATTTTCTCCGCTCGTCCATGCGCCGGAACGTGGCAAGCGCCTGGCCGACGATCTGGTCCATATTGTAGTAGCGGTAGGTCGCGAGCCGCCCGACGAAGGTCACCCCCTCGGTCGAGTCCGCCAGCGCTTCGTAGCGCTTGTACAGCGCCTGGTTCTCCGCGCGTGGGATCGGATAGTAGGGATCGCCCTCGGCCGACGGGTATTCGTAAGTGATCGTCGTCACTGGCGAATCCTGACCGGTCAGATGCTTGTACTCGCTGATGCGCGTGTAAGGCACGCTCGGGTCGGGATAGTTGACCACCGCGACGGGCTGGTGCTGCTCCTCGTTTAGCGTCCGGTGATCGAACTTCAGGCTCCGGTACGGCAGCTTGCCGAAACGGAAGTCGAAATATTCGTCGATCGGGCCGGTGTAGATGATGTGATCGGCGATCTCGTGCGCCTGATCCTTGATCTCGGCGAAGTCGACTCCGGTGCGCACGTCGATCAGCGGATGGTCGAGCATCTTCTCGAACATCTTGGTGTAGCCGTGCAGCGGCATCGCCTGGTGCGTGTCGCTGAAATAACGATCGTCGGTGTTGGTGCGCGTCGGAATGCGCGACGTGACCTGCTTGTCGAGCTCGCTCGGGTCGAGGCCCCATTGCTTGCGCGTATAACCCTGGAAGAAGAGCTCGTAGAGCTCGCGCCCGACGGCGTTGATGACCACGTCCTCGCTGGTCTTGATGTCCTCGACCGGCTCGGCGCGCGAGGCGAGATATTCCGCCGCTTGCTCGTCGGTCTGGAGCGCGAGGTCGAACAGCTTGTTCAGGGTCGTGCGGTTGATCGGGATCGGCACTAGCTGATCGCGGACCATCGCGCGCACGCGATGCTCGTACGGCCGCCATTCGGTGAACTGCGAAAGATAATCCCACACCTGGTCGCTGTTGGTGTGGAAAATATGCGGACCATATTTGTGATAGAGGATGCCCGCCTCGTTCGGCTCGTCATAGGCATTGCCGCCGATGTGCGGCCGACGATCGATCAGCAGGACCCGCGCGCCGTGCTGCGATGCGAGGCGCTCAGCAAGAACGGAGCCGGCAAAACCGGCTCCGACGATCAGATAGTCATAGCGGCGATCGTTCGCCGGTCCGGGCGGCGCGCTCATTCGGCGGCCACCAGAAGCGCCGGGGACGTCGCATCCGACCGCGTACCCAAGACGTCGGCGATAAGGCCGGCCATGCGCGCCTGCGTCGTGTCCCAGCTCGACGCCGAAAGCATGAGGTCGGCTTCGGCGAGCCAGCCGCTTTCCGGGTGACGCGAAAGCTCGAGCGCCTGCTCGCAGCATTCGACGAACTCTTCCGGAGTCGACGCGATCTTCACGCCCTCGAGCTCGCCGTAGTGCCGGACAACGTCCTTGATCGGAGTCGAGACGACCGGGCGGCCGCCGGCGAGATATTCGGGCGTCTTGGTCGGTGAGATGAACTCGGTCGATTCGTTCATTGCGAACGGCATCAGCGCGACGTCCCAGCCCGACAGGTAGCAAGGCAGCTGGTCGTAGGTCTTGCCCCCGAGATAATGGATGTTGTGACGCTTCGGCAGGTCCTCCTCGGAGATCTTCACAACGGGACCAAGCATCACGAACGACCAATCGGGTCGCATTTCGGCGACCTTGGCGAGAAGCTCGGTATCGAAGCGCTCGTCGATCACGCCGTAGAAGCCGAGCCGCGGGCGCGGCAGGTCTTCCTGGTCGGCTGGATCGAACTGCCGCGCGCGCGCCTTGGCGAAATGCGCCCGGTCGACCGACGACGGGAAGCAGTGGACGTTCGGATGACGGTCCTTCTTCGCCTCGTAGAGGCTCGAGCCGCCGGTGAAGACCACGTCGGCGCGGTCGATCAACTCCTGCTCGTAGCTCAGCAGATGCTCGGGCGCGAACTTGAACTTTGAAAGCTCGTCCATCGCGTCATAGACCGTCACGTCCGGCGTCACGTGCTTCGAGAAGGGCAGCATCATCGGCGTGTAGTACCAGGCGATGAGCGGCCCGTGCAGCGACGCGAGATGCGCATCGAGGAGGCGCTTCAGCGTGGCCTCGCGTGCATCCTGCGGCATGCCCTGCGGAAGATGCGGAACGACGATTCGGACGCTCGGCGCATCCTGCGCCTCGCGCACCTGCAGATAGGCGGTTTCCTTCGCGCCGATGTCGACCGGCTCTTCCCAATAAATGACATTCATCTCGCGAGCGAAGCGGCTCATCAGATGCTGCGGGCGCTGGAACACGAAATTCCACCGCAGGTGCGAGAAACAGATCAATGTTGTGGGCTCCGAGTCCGGCGCCGAGTGCTCGGCTTCGTACTCCACTGGCACCCCGACGCGAGTCAGCATTGCGGTTTTGTCCTCCGTATCTTGAATTTGCCCTTGCATGCTGAACGGGTGTTAAGGCGTTGCGGTTCCGTAACCTGCATCAATGTTCGCGGTAAAATAATGACTTGCCGCACTGCAGCATCGCCAATCCGTTCTCTCGCAGCGCCGAAACGCTTCGCCTGCGTATCATTTCGGAACCGCGACGCGGAGCTTCAAGGGTGCGGTTGACCGGCGCAAGGGTGCGTGGAAGGAGGCGTCCCGAGGAGAGACACAGCTTGGCAACGACGATCGAAGAGCTTGAAAAGCGACGCGAGCTGGCGCGGCTCGGCGGCGGCGAGAAGCGAATCGAGGCGCAGCATGCGAAGGGCCGGCTGACCGCGCGAGAGCGGCTGAGCGTCCTGCTCGATCCGGGACGCTTCGAAGAATATGACATGTTCGTCGAGCACAATGCGACCGACTTCGGGATGGACCAGCAGAAGGTCCCCGGCGATGGCGTCGTCACCGGCTCGGGGACGATCAACGGCCGCCTCGTCTATGTCTTCGCGCAGGACTTCACGGTGTTCGGCGGTTCCTTGAGCGAGCGGCACGCGCAGAAGATCTGCAAGGTCATGGACATGGCGATGAAGGTCGGCGCACCGGTCATCGGCCTCAACGATTCCGGCGGCGCGCGAATCCAGGAAGGCGTCGCGTCACTCGCCGGCTATGCCGAGGTGTTCCAGCGCAACGTGCTCGCCAGCGGGGTCATCCCGCAGGTCAGCCTGATCATGGGCCCGTGCGCGGGCGGCGCGGTCTATTCGCCGGCGATGACCGACTTCATCTTCATGGTGAAGGACTCGTCCTACATGTTCGTTACCGGGCCCGACGTGGTGAAGACCGTCACCAACGAGGTGGTGACGCAGGAGGAGCTCGGCGGCGCGGTCACTCATACGACCAAGTCCGGAGTCGCCGACGTCGCGTTCGAGAACGATATCGATGCGCTGCTCGCGACGCGCGAGTTCTTCGATTTCCTGCCGCTGTCGAACCGCCACGATTTGCCGGAGCGCCCGTGCGAGGACCCCGTCGACCGCGTCGAGGACAGCCTCGACACGCTCGTCCCCCCGAGCGCGGCGACGCCGTACGACATGCACGAGCTGATCCGGAAGGTCGCCGACGAGGGCGACTTCTTCGAGCTTCAGCCCGGCCACGCCGCCAACATCATCATCGGCTTCTGCCGGATCGAGGGGCGCACCGTCGGCGTGGTCGCCAACCAGCCGATGGTGCTGGCGGGCGTGCTCGACATCAATTCGTCGAAGAAGGGTGCGCGGTTCGTGCGCTTCTGCGACGCGTTCGACATCCCGATCCTGACCTTCGTCGATGTTCCCGGCTTCCTCCCCGGCGTCGGGCAGGAGCATCATGGGATCATCAAGCACGGCGCAAAATTGCTCTTCGCCTACGCCGAAGCGACGGTGCCGAAGATCACCGTCATCACTCGCAAGGCCTATGGCGGCGCCTATGACGTCATGTCGTCGAAACACCTGCGCGGCGACTTGAACTACGCCTGGCCGACCGCCGAGATCGCGGTGATGGGCGCGAAAGGCGCGGTCGAGATCATCTTCCGCAAGGATATTGGCGACCCCAAGAAGATCGCCGAGCGCACCGCCGAATATGAAGAGCGCTTCGCCAACCCGTTCGTGGCGGCGAGCAAGGGGTTCATCGACGAGGTGATCATGCCGCATTCGACGCGCCGCCGGGTCGCGATGGGCCTGCGCAAGCTCCGCAACAAGCAGCTCGAAAATCCGTGGAAGAAGCATGACAACATTCCGCTTTAAGCTATTGGTCGCAGCTGCGATCTTCTGCTGGCCGGCGATCACCCAAGCGAATTATGTCCGTCCGTTCTCGCCTGCCGAGAAGCTTAAAAAGTCCGACGTGGTTGTGGTTGCGGTTCCAATATCATGCGCGAGCAGCGGTCGCTGTGAAATGCGCGTTAGATACGTGCTCAAAGGGCAAATTAGCTCTGAGTCATTCATCCTCGATCGTGAGCTCGACATATCGGAGATGACGGTGTCGTGCTGCACGCCGGGTCATCTCTATCTAATGTATCTGCTTGCTGGTCCGAAGGCGTACGGCTCTGTGAACGGGCCTTATGGCGTCATCGATCTGACTGAGCCGCATTAACATGAGCACCTACACCGCCACTGTCCGCTGGACCCGCGACCCCTCCACCGACTTCGCCAAGGGCCAGTACAGCCGCGCTCACGAATGGGCGTTCGACGGCGGCGCGGTGGTTCCGGCGAGCGCGAGCCCGCATGTCGTCCCGGCGCCCTGGTCGGACCAGGCGGGAGTCGATCCGGAGGAGGCGTTCGTCGCCTCGCTGTCGTCCTGTCACATGCTGTTCTTCATCGATTTCGCGCGGCGCGCGGGGTTCGTCGTCGATAGCTATGTCGACGAGGCGGAAGGGCTGCTGGAAAAGCGCGGCGACGGGAAGATCGCGATGACTCGCGTGATGCTCCGCCCGCGCGTGACGTGGGCCGGCAATCCGCCCGACGACGCCGCGATCGCCGACCTCCACCATCGCGCGCACGAGGCCTGCTTCATCGCCAACAGCGTGACCACGGAAGTGACGGTGCAATCATGAAACTCGGCCGCCTCAATCACGTCGGCGTCGCCACGCCGTCAATCGAGAAGAGCCTGGAGCTTTACCGAACGATGTTCGGCGCCAAGCCGCATGGAGAGCCGTTCGATCTACCCACGCAGGGGGTGCGCGTGTGCTTTGTCGACACGCCGAACAGCCAGATCGAGCTGATCGAGCCCTTGGGCGACAGCTCCCCCATCGCCAAGTTCCTCGAGAAGAACCCGATGGGCGGGCAGCACCATGTCTGCTTCGAAGTGCCCGACATCCACGCGGCCAAGGCGGAGCTGGAGGCGAAGGGCGCGCGCGTGCTCGGCGAGCCGCGCATCGGCGCGCACGGGACTCCGGTGTTCTTCGTCCACCCGAAGGACATGGGCGGGGTGCTGACCGAGTTCATGGAAACGCCGAAGCACTAGCCGCGTGTGCAATCTCTACACGCAGACGAAATCGGTCGACGAGGTCGCGCGCGTGTTCCGCGAGCTGCAGGTGCCGCTGACCTTCCCTGAACGCATCCCCAACCTCCAGCCGCGCGAGATCAGGATCACCGAGCAGATGCCGATCGTGCGTGCGGGCTACGGCGGGTTCGAGATGGTCAACCGCCGCTGGAGCTGGCCGGCGCCGAACGGCAAGCCGGTCTATAACTTCCGCTCGGAAGGCCGCGAGTTCGGGAGCGGGCGCTGCCTGATCCTCGCCGACAGCTTCTTCGAGTTCACGCCGCAGGCGGACCCGAAGGCCAAGCGCAAGCACAAGTGGAAGTTCACGCTGAAGGACCAGCCGATGTTCGCGATCGCCGGCATCTGCCGTAAGGACGAGAAAGTCGGCGAGGCGGTTACGATGCTCACCACCGAGCCCGGCGCGGACGTGAAGCCGTATCACAACCGGCAGATCGTCATTCTGAAGCCGGAGGATTTTGCCCGCTGGCTCGATCCGGCCGTGTCCGCGCGCGAGCTGTTGAAGCCGCTGCCGCCCGGAAGCCTCGAGGTCGAGCAGATCTGCTAAGCGAGCGCCGGAAGCTCCTGCTTCGCGCGGGCCCAGCTTTTCAGTTTTCTCGCGCGCTTCAGTAGCTCTTTGGCGTCGGCGATCGTGAATGCATCGGCGCGTTCGATCTTCTCGAGCTCGTTCCAGGTGACCGGCGCCGCCACCGGAGCGCCGTCGCGCGCGCGTGCGGAATAAGGCATGATCGCGGTCGCGGTGCGCTGGTTGCGCAGATAGTCGAGGAAAATCCGTCCGCGGCGCTGGTCCTTCCGAAGCGCAACCGTGAATCGCGACGGGACGCCGTCGGCGAGCGCGGTGCAGAACAATTTGGCGAATTCGCGGACCTCGGCCCATTCTGCTTTGGGCACCAGCGGCACGACGACGTGAACGCCCTTCCCGCCGGTCAGCAGCGCGAAGCTGTCGAGGCCGATCGCATCGAAAGAGCGGCGTAGCTGCAGCGCCGCCGAGCGAACATCGCCGAAGCCGATGCCCTCTCCGGGATCGAGATCGACCACGAGCCGGTCCGGGTTCTCGACCGCGCCGGCATTGCTTCCCCAGCCGTGGAACTCGACGGTCTGCACCTTGGCGCAAGCGACGATTCCGGCGGCATCGGTGACGTAGAGGTAATCCTCGGTCCGGCCGTTCTTCTGGAGCACCGGCTCGAAGTGCACCGGCTCCCTGAAGTCGCGGCCCGACGGCGGATGCGCGCGGCTGCGCTGGAAATAACATTTGCCTTCACGGCAGCGGAACAGGTTGAGCAGCCGGCGGTCGAGGAACGGCAGCATCACTTCCGCCATCAGCTCGTAATAAGCGGTGGTCGCGCGGACGCTGATGTCCGGCTTCTCGTAAGTCGGTTCTGGCGTCCAGCCGAGGCCGGTGCTGGCGGATCGAGTAGTCATCGGAGGCTGAACGCTTCTGGCGGGGTGGAGCTTCCCTGCCGCCCGCGCTAAGCCGCGCCCCCGTGACCGACAAGCCTTCGAAATCCGCCTGGGAAAAGCTCGCCGACAAGGAGTCGAAGGGCCGCGACTTGTCGAGAGAGACGGTCGAAGGCATCAAGCTCGAGAGCGTCTACGGGCCCGACGACGCGGCAGGGATCGACAGCGGCTTCCCCGGCCTGCCGCCGTTCACGCGCGGACCCTATGCGACGATGTACGCGGGCCGACCCTGGACCATCCGCCAGTACGCTGGCTTCTCGACGGCCGAGGAATCGAACGCCTTTTACCGCCGCAACCTGAAGGCCGGGCAGAAGGGGCTGAGCGTCGCCTTCGATCTCGCGACGCACCGCGGCTATGACAGCGACAATCCGCGTGTGGCCGGCGACGTCGGAATGGCGGGCGTGGCGATCGACACCGTCGAGGACATGAAGCTGCTGTTCGACGGAATCCCGCTCGACAGGATGTCCGTCTCCATGACGATGAACGGCGCGGTGCTTCCGGTCATGGCCTTCTTCATCGTCGCGGGCGAGGAGCAGGGCGTCGCGCACGATAAGCTCACCGGAACGATCCAGAACGACATCCTGAAAGAGTTTGCGGTCCGCAACACCTACATCTACCCGCCCGAGCCGAGCATGCGGATCGTCGCCGATGTGATCGCTTATTGCGCGCGCGAGATGCCGAAGTTCAATTCGATCTCGATCAGCGGCTATCACATGCACGAGGCGGGGGCGACGGCGGTGCAGGAGCTCGCCTACACGCTCGCGGACGGCATGGAATATGTCCGCGCGGCGCAGGCGCGCGGGCTGGAGATCGACGAATTCGCCGGACGCCTCAGCTTCTTCTGGGGCATCGGCATGAACCTGTTCATGGAGATCGCGAAGCTGCGCGCGGCGCGCACGCTCTGGCACCGGATCATGACCGACCTCGGCGCGAAGAAGGACGAGTCCAAGCGCCTTCGCACGCACTGCCAGACGAGCGGCGTCAGCCTCACCGAGCAGGACGCCTACAACAACATCATCCGGACCACGATCGAGGCGCTTGCGGCGGTGCTCGGCGGCACCCAGTCGCTGCACACCAACAGCTTCGACGAGGCGATCGCGTTGCCGACCGACTTCAGCGCGCGCATCGCCCGCAACACGCCGCTGATCCTTGCCGAGGAAAGCGGGGTCACCGCGGTCGCCGATCCGCTCGGCGGGAGCTGGTATGTCGAGAAACTGACTCGCGAGCTGGAAGAGCGCGCCTGGGAACTGATTCAGGAAGTCGAGCAGCATGGCGGGATGACGAAGGCCGTCGCCGAAGGGCTGCCCAAGCACCGGATTGAGGAAGCCGCAGCGGCGCGCGCAGCCAAGGTCGACACCGGCGAGACGGTGATCGTCGGAGTCAACCGCTACCAGCCCGAGAGCGAGCCCGAGCATGACATCCTCGAGGTCGACAATGCGAAGGTACGCGCGCAGCAGATCGCACGGATCGAGAAGGTGCGAGCCAGCCGCGACGAAGCGAAGGTGAGGGCGGCGCTGGATGCGCTGGAGCAGGGCGCGCGCGGCGATGCGAACCTGCTGGCGCTGAGTGTCGACGCGGCGCGTGTCCGCGCCACGCTCGGCGAAATTTCGGACGCGCTTGAGCGGGCGTTCGGGCGCTACGGCACCAGGCCCGAGCCGGTTCGCGGCATCTATGGCACCGCGCGCAAGGACGGCCGGTGGAAGGCGGCGGAAGACGGAACCCGTTCCGTCGCCGACCGCCTCGGCCGCAAGCCGCGAATCCTCGTCGCGAAGATGGGCCAGGACGGCCATGACCGCGGCGCGAACCTGGTCTCCTCCGCGTTCACCGATCTCGGCTTCGAAGTGATTCCGGGTCCGCTCTTCCAGACGCCGCGCGAAACCGCCGAGATGGCGGTGGAGAAGGACGTCGACGTCGTCGGCGCAAGCTCCCTCGCCGCCGGGCACCGGACGCTTATCCCGGAGATGATCGAGGCGCTGAAGGAACTGGGCCGCGCCGATATCAAGGTGGTCGCGGGCGGGGTCATCCCGCCGCAGGATTATGCCGCGCTTCGCGCCGCGGGCGTCCAAGCGATCTTCGGCCCCGGCACCAACCTCGCCGACGCCGCCGACGAGGTGCTGCGCCTCCTCGGCCACAACCGCCCGCCGCTCGATGAGGCTGCGGAGTGAGGGTCTGGCGGATCATCGGCATTACGCTCGCCGTTCTCGTGGTGCTCTACTTAGCCGCTTTTCTATTTATCAATACATATGGAAGCTGACGCTCCCGGTGGTCGCAGCTGAACAGGAATGACAATGTTCACGATAATCTACGTCAGCAATCGCGAGGCCGCCGAGTGAGCGCGCAGTCGGGCGGCAGCTTCACCGCCATTGCGATGATGATGCTGGTGGTCGGGATGGGCATTCCGGTGACGGCCGCGCTGAACGCGACGCTCGGCACGCACATCCAAAGCCCGGTCGCCGCGAGCACGGTTTTGTTCGCCGTCGGGCTGGTGCTCACCGCCGCGGTCCTGCTGTTCGTCGGGCTTCCACCCGCGCAAGCATTTTCGGCTGCGCCGTGGTGGTCCTACGCGGCGGCGCTTGGCGTGGTCTTCTACGTTCTCTCGGTGACCTGGTCGGCGCCGCGCATCGGGGTCGGCAACGCGATCTTCTTCGTGCTACTCGGGCAGCTCATCGCTGCGGCGACGATTGATCATTTCGGCCTGTTCGGGGCGTTGAAAACGACGCTCACAGCGAAACGCGCGATCGGCTTGCTCGTCATGGCGCTCGGCGTCTACCTCGCGAAGAAACCGCGATGATGGTGCCTGTTCCCCCGGCGAAGGCCGGGGCCCAGGCGGCGCTTCGCGACGTTTCTTGTTCTGGACTGGACCGCGGCCTTCGCCGGGGTACAAGGCGCGCGATGTTCAAGAAAATCCTGATCGCCAATCGCGGGGAGATTGCCTGCCGGGTGATCCGCACCGCCCAGCGCATGGGCATCAAGACCGTCGCCGTCTATTCGGACGCCGACGCTCGCGCGCCGCACGTGAAGATGGCGGACGAGGCGGTGCGGCTGGGGCCGCCGCCGGCGAGCGAATCCTATCTCAAGGCCGAGCTGATCATCGACGCGTGCAAGGCGACGGGGGCCGAGGCCGTTCACCCTGGCTACGGCTTCCTTTCTGAGCGCGAGAGCTTCGCCAAGGCGCTCGCGAAAGCGAAGATCGCCTTCATCGGCCCGCCGCCCAAGGCGATCGCGGCGATGGGCGACAAGATTGAATCCAAGAAACTAGCGGCCAAGGCGAACGTGAACGTCGTCCCCG